>CAMDQH010000008.1 GCA_945905815.1 Bacteriovorax stolpii
GTGCGACAGGTATTATTGATCATGTTGGTATCTGCCCCAAAGACCCCAGTCCAGTCGATAGGAAGTGCCATCGCAGAATTGATGCTAAGAGTAGAAATAAAAAGACTACTAATTAAACGGAACCTTTTAACGGCCACTGGAACTCCCTGCTAGAGACAAAATTAATTAACAAACTCTATAAAATCCCTCGGGATGTGGGAAGCCCTGACATGCAAAAAACCTTGAAAGTATATATTGCATGACTTGCAAAAAAAGCTCGATTAATCTATATTCACTGGACGTTTAAAAGAACGATGTAGGGGTGTCGACAAGTGGTAAGTCAGCAGATTTTGATTCTGTTATACGCAGGTTCGATCCCTGCCACCCCTACCACTTTTAACCAAACTTTTTAAGGAGTTTAGAGTGAGACGTATCGTCCTTGTCTCGGGTACCTCGAATCCTACTCTTTCCAAAAAAATCTCAGAATTTTTAGACATTCCCCTAGTTAATCCTCAAATCAGACGATTTGCTAATGGGGAAGTTTATTGTGAAATTGAAAAAAACGTACGCGGCGCTGACGTTTTTGTGCTCCAATCGACTTGCGCACCTGTTAATGAAAATTTAATGGAACTCCTCATTATAATAGACGCCCTCAAGAGAGCGTCAGCGTTATCAATTACCGCTGTCGTCCCGCATTATGGTTATTCTCGCCAAGACAGAAAAAGCGCACCTAGAACCCCGATAACAGCCAAGTTAGTTGCTGATATGATGACTGTGGCCGGAGCTTCTCGTGTTGTGACAATGGATTTGCATGCGGGTCAGATACAAGGTTTTTTTAACATTCCTTTTGATAATATTTTTGCTTCTCCGGTTCTTTTGGATTACATCCAAAAAAATTTAAACCGCGAAAACCTCGTTTGTATTTCTCCGGATGCAGGTGGAGTTGAGAGAGTTCGCCATTTTGCCAAGAAACTTTCAACCGAAATAGCTCTTATCGACAAACGTCGAACTGGTCCCAATGTTGCTGAGGCCATGAACGTCATTGGAGATGTAAAAGGTAAAGACTGTATTATTATCGATGACATGATTGATACCGGTGGAACCCTAATTCAAGCAGCTCAAGCACTAAGAAAAAATGGTGCCAATAAAATTTATGCAGCTGCGACACATCCTGTATTCTCAGATCCTGCGATTCAACGCATTTCTGAATGTGCTGAACTTGAAGAAGTTATCATTACAGATACAATTCCTCTAAGTGATGCTGGTAAAAAATGTCCTAAAATAAAAGTCGTCTCAACAGCTGATATTCTCTCTAAAGCCATTCACCGAACATTTAATCATGATTCGGTTAGTTCACTCTTCATTTAATCATGTTTCAACTTGTTGTAGCCTTAGGTAATCCTGGCCCTGACTATGTGACAACAAAGCATAATATTGGGTGGATGCTTATAGATGCATCTCCAGCATTTAGTTCTTCTCTCTGGAAATCCAAGTTCAAGGGTCTCTATTCTGAGGGTTCACATAAGGGCCACAAGTTCTATGGCCTAAAACCGCAAACATTTATGAATCTCTCCGGTGAATCCGTTCAACCATTGGCAGCATTTTTTAAAATTGATCCATCCAAAATTTTAGTAATCCACGATGAACTTGATATTCCCTTTGGACAGGTGCACTTTAAGATGGGCGGGGGCCTCGCCGGCCACAACGGCCTCAAGTCCATAGCCGCAAGTATAGGGACCGATCTATTTGCCCGTATGCGAATTGGAATTGGTAGACCAATACACGGAACCGTGGCTAATTGGGTACTTAGCCCCTTTGGTAAGGAGGAGCAGGTGCAATTGCCTCTGTTAATCGAAAAATTACATGACCCGATGCTTACCTGTGTGGTAAATGGTCTAGATAAAGTTGGAATTTACAATAAGAAGAATTTTTTATCTTAGGAGATATTTATGGGTATGAACTGTGGAATTGTAGGCTTACCAAATGTTGGTAAATCAACAATCTTCTCGGCATTGACTTCGGCTCCCGCTGAAGCTGCCAATTACCCATTCTGTACTATTGAACCAAACGTAGGAATTGTTCACGTTCCAGATATTCGCCTAGAAAAAATTGCCAAACTAGTTGGCCCTGAAAAACTCATTCCTGCCATTACAGAGTTTGTGGATATTGCTGGATTAGTTAAAGGTGCTTCAAAAGGTGAAGGTCTTGGAAACCAATTTCTGGGACACATCCGTCAGGTGGGAGCTATCTGTCACGTGGTTCGTTGTTTCGAAGATAACGATATCATTCACGTCGCTGGTAAGGTTGATCCTGCTTCAGATATTGAAGTTGTAAACATTGAATTAGCTTTAGCTGATCTTGAATCTGTCATGAAGAAAATTTCGACTCTTGATAAATTCTCGAAGTCACAGGATAAAAAAATATCCGATAAAGCGAAGATTGCTAAACCAATTCTTGAGCGAGTTCAAAAAGTCCTTGAAGAAGGTTATCCCGCTCGTTCATTAGGTCTTGACCCTGATGAGGTAGAGGCCATTTCTGATCTTCAATTAATCACGATGAAGAAAATGCTCTATGTGTGCAATGTAGATGAAGCCAACATTTTAAAAGAAAACGATCATGTAAAAAAAGTTCGTGAAATTGCAGCCAAAGAAAATGCAAGCGTCATTACGATTTGTGGAAAGATTGAATCTGAAATTGCAGCACTTGAAACTAAAGAAGAAAAAGAAGAGTTTCTGAAGGATATCGGCATTGAAGAATCAGGTCTTTCAAAAATGATTAAGGCCGGTTATGACATGCTAGATATGTACACATACTTTACTGCTGGTGTTAAAGAAGTTCGAGCCTGGACCTTCCCTAAGGGAGCAAAAGCGCCACAGGCCGCTGCGGTTATTCACACTGATTTTGAAAGAGGGTTCATTAAAGCAGAGGTCTATCACTGCAATGATCTATTCGCCCTAGGTACGGAAGCTAAAGTTAAAGAAGCTGGTAAATTTCGCATGGAAGGTAAAGAGTATGAAGTTAAAGACGGCGACGTCATTCACTTCAAGTTCAATGTTTAAAACCTAGATTAACATCATAAATCTTGTTGGGCTCAGTGGAATCATTGGGCCCATTTTTATTAAGCAATAATTTGTAAAAGAAAATATTCCTAAAAATAAGTTTTACATAGTTTCTTGTTTCAAGAAATGGGATGGATTCAATATTTTTCAAGATGGTAGCATCAGAGTCAAAAAGAGAATCTTTCCAACGCTCAACTCTTCCTTCACCTGCATTATAAGCAGCTAAAACATAAACAAGATTGCCGTCATAGCGCTTCATTAAACCTTTAAAATATTTCGTACCAAGTTCAATATTAATGCCCGGGTTTACTAAGTGCTTATCACGCACAGAACGCCTAAGACGACGCGCAGTTGCCGGCATGAGTTGCATAAGGCCTCTAGCACCAACGGGAGATCTGGCAAGTGGATTAAAAACGGACTCTTGCCTAATAAGAGAGAGAGGAATTATTGGATCCAACGTGTCTTTTTTAAGAGCGCGAGCTACATCATCTAAGTATGGTCGGGGATAAAGTATTTCAAGCAGGGCACGATTAAAGATAACTTCTTTTTTCTCTAGGGCTTCATACAAGTATCGAAAAGTTGAAAGATAATTTCTTGAATCAAGTATTAATCTAGCATTAATGAGATGAAGGTCAGATCTCGCATTTGTTTGTTTATCGGTTGGAAGGTTAACTAGAAAATCTGGAATGCTATGAAGTCTAAGCCTTTTAACCTCTATTTTAATCAGCCTCTGCGAATCAATCTTTGCCCAAGCCTTAAGCCTTATTAAGGAAGAGTGAAAATCAGAGGTTAAAAGTTTTGAATCAAATGAAAGATCCTCAGATTTTAAAGTCGTATGATCTGAGTAAAAGCTAACTACGGGGGATTCATTATTGATTAGCTTGATTTTTTTTACTGCCATAATAGCGTAATAGCTGAGCGGATTATTGAAGACGATGTCCTCATAATAGGGAAGGGATTTCTTGGGATCATTTAGAACTTCAAATAAGTAGGCAATCCAAAACTTTAAGCGTGGATCAAGTATTTTGGTCTTATCATTTAAAAGGTCATGCTTACCAGCAAGAGCAAGAGCCTCTTTAAATTCGTTTTGAGAAAGATGGGTCCAAAGGTAGAAAAAAAGAGCATCTTCTTGAATCTCTTTGTTGTTTTTTGTAACAATATACTTAAAAATATTTCTCGAAAGATCTTTAAAATTTGCTCTAAACACTGATTTGGCAAAATCATTGAGTCGCGTAAGACATAGACCAACAGGTAAATGATCCTGATTAAGCTCGATGTAATTTTTCATAAAGGTAAAATGTTCTTTTACTTTATCATTCGTAGAAGTATCTAAACCTTTGTAACCTTGTTCAATTAATTTACCAAATTCTAAGTAAAAAACATTCTGAGTTTGAACGAGACTAAAACCTCGGTCTTGTATGAGTTTAGTGATTTGTTCGTTAATTAAAATATCTTTTAAGACTTCCTGAGAAGGAACGATATTATGTAAAACACTAAAAGTTGTTACTTCCTGAGAAATTTTCTTTAAAACTTCCGGATTAGTTGTTTGGGCTTGTATGAAAGCTGCAAAATTCTTTTTATTTTTTTTTGTGAGGTAGGATTTTAGATTTTCCTGAATGAACTGGGTGGCGTCATCGGAAATCATTTTGTTTTTTTCGATATCCTTTGATATTCCTAAAAGCGCTTTCTCACGACAAAAATTACCTGCAATTCTTGTGATAACTTTTTCCAAATTGAAAGTTTCTTTTTTAAGCTTATGTTGGGTGCAATATACGATAAGATCAGATGTTTTGGTAAAGTTAGAAATTTCTTGTATGACGTGTAACCATGGTACAAACAATTGAAAGTTTTTATTTGTTCCTATTTCCTTGATTGATTTTTTAATCGTCTCTTTTTTAACATCACCTTTTTCTATCAATTTAATAATGCTAACCATGTGTTCAGCGGCAACGTGATCTGAGCGCGTAAGTTTCAGATTTTCTGAATTAGCAAAGCTTGCATGAGAATGCTGCAAAGGCTGCGAATGAGCCAAACTAGTGAAAATGAATAATGAAATGATTAAAAAGAAATTCATGGCCTCAAGTCTTGGTCTCCATCATGGAAACTAGCTATAAGTATATCAAACTTCGGTTTTTTTTACACTGATTAAAGGCTTTCTTTGTAACGAGATTTTATATCTATTAAGCGTCGAGATATTTCGGCAAGAATAGGTTTTTTGTCATCAGGTACAACGGGAACTAAGTTTTCAATGTAAAGGGCAACTTCTTCTACATATTGAAAATCATTTTCTTGATTAAATGAAACAGATTCAAGAAATAAACTAACTTCCTCAGCTACATCATGAAAATGATCTCCATTTCTAAATGTTAATTGAGATATTGGTTTCCCTTGTCTGATGCCTAATAAGTGATTTTTGAGTTTGTGCATTGGCCCAGCAATTTTATGTGTCAAGAATATAAACATGATGAAAACCATGGTTATAAAAACTAACTGGATTCCACCAAGAAAAATGATAAGGTCGGTTTGGGCCAATTTCATGTTTTGTTGAAGACTTGGAAAGCGAGTCATTAATTCAGTAAAAAAATCCATCAAAATAATGGGATAAATAAGACTTGAGATGAAGATAATCGAACATACAATCAAGCTGAAACTCAATTGGAAGCCGGGATCAACTAAAAAAATGGAACGTTTATAAAAAGCCAATGCATTAATCCTATTCAAGGTTTCATATCAATCATAAAATGATCTTGGAATTTGTACCAGATAGAAATATCAAGAATTTCAAACAAACAAATATACTCAGGATTTGAGAAGGATATTTACAATGATTAACGATATCAAAGGCCGTTTAAACCAAATAGTCAATCCTGCGTCAGGAAAAAGCTTTGAAGAAGAGAAGCGCTGGAAGCATGTAAGTCTAGATGGAGAAAAGTTAGTTGCGGAATACAACCGTGATGGGATCTCTCCTTCTGAAAAAAGAGCAATTGAGGGCGAAATCACTAAGTCACTCAGTGATCTATTAGTCATTGATAACATAATGATAAAAACAACATCCACTCAATCTCAGGATGTTTTTAAGGCACTTGATAAACAATCTGAAGCCCCTGCCCCTATAGTGGCAACTCAGCCAGCGCAGATTAAGCCTGGTCACGGGACAATTGATAAAAAGAAACCAGTTCCTGGGGTTGATAAAATTATTGCGATCGGTTCTGGTAAAGGCGGGGTCGGTAAATCTACGTTCACTGCCAATCTGGCACTTTCCTTGGCCAGACAAGGCAAAAAAGTTGGGGTTATCGATGCGGATATTTATGGGCCTTCGCTTCCGATGATTTTTGGTAAACGTGAAGAAAAACCTCGTTCTAATTCGGAGAAAAAAATAATACCCGTGGAATCATTCGGAATTAAATTCATGAGCTTTGGATTTTTTATAAATGAAGGTGATCCTGTTATTTGGCGAGGACCAATGTTGGGCGGAGTTCTTAATCAATTTCTTTTTGACGTTGATTGGACCGGTCTAGATTATTTATTGATTGATCTTCCTCCTGGCACTGGAGACATTCAATTATCAATGATTCAAAATTCTCATGTTGATGGAGCAATAATTATTTCTACTCCACAGGATATTGCCCTTTTAGATGCTAAAAAAGGCCTTGAGATGTTTAAGAAACTTAACCTTCCTATTATTGGCATGGTTGAGAATATGAGCTCATTTATTTGTACCAGCTGCGGAACTGAACACCATATCTTTGGTCAGGGTGGGGTAGCAAAAGCTGTTGAGCAACTTGAGGTTCCCTTTCTTGGTTCAATTCCGCTTGAGATGGAGCTTCGTTCAGGTTCAGATATAGGTGTTCCATACATGACCCAGGAAAAATTTAATGACCGCTTGGTATGGAAGGCCTTTGAAGAAATAAGTTGTAAGGTAGATAGTTTTTTTAAACCTAAACCTATTGACCAGGGCAAAAATGGCTTTTTTTCTAAAATCTTAGGACTGGGAAAATAATGGAGGCCGAATTTAAAATCCTTGAAACGATTGAAGAACAGATAGCAGTTCAGTTTACTGGAAAAGTAAATGTGCTCTCTACTTTCAATCGTCAGTACCTTGGTCACTTATTATTCAAAGATGGCGAAATTTTTCAAGTCGTGTTTCAAAACTTCAAGGGACTAAAAGCTTTTTATCAGCTCATTATTCAGGAGTTTTGTTTACAGTCATTTAATTACGTTGTTGAGCCCGAAGTTGTAGAGGATAAAGAACGTCAGATACATTACCCATACGCCGTGATGAGAAATAAAATGTCGGATGTTATAAAACAATACCGAGACTCGCTAAAATTTAGACCACCTGAAAATGTTAAAATAATCATTGATCATGAATTCATTGAGGACATTCTGCCTGTTACAGCACAAGAGTTTGAGGTCCTTGAAACCCTCACTGAGTGGAGCAGCCCTTTTGACATCTACCAGCATTGCCAGCTGCTAGATCATGAAATTACTTGGGCTTTGGTCAGTTTACGTAAAAAAACGGCCCTCAAGATCATCGCTGTTCGAAACAAGGCTGATGACAGTCTCTGAAAAAGGGGTAAAATGGCACAAAATTTTATCTAGGGGTCAGCATGAAATCTCAAAAGCAAAATCAAGGTGAATTGAAAGAGATCAAAGTAAAAATTGAAAAAGGTGTGGCAGAAGACTTCGAAAAAATGGTGAAAAACACTAATATTACTCTAGATGATTTAATCGTAATAGCGATGAAACGTTTCCGGTCTTCTCATACAGACTATCTCAAAATTGTACCAATGACTGAATAAATGAAGGCTCCGAAAGGAGCCTTTTTTTTTAGTATCACTCCAAAAAATGCATTATTTTCATTCAAAAATTGTCTAAATATTAGACAATTTTGTATTATATCGTCAGCCAACCCTTAAAACCGTACATAAATTCCACACATTACCCATATGAGCCTTGGCCCATTGATTGCTTTATCAATGACAAATGCACTCATGAGGTAATTTATGAATTTTGGATACAATTCAAAGCAACTACTTGCCGGACTCACATTCGGTTTTCTGGTTGTCACAGGTACTTACAATGCGATTGTAATTAACTCTGAATCAATGATTACCGGTACAGATGTGAGATTTGCAAAACGTCTGGATGAGGTCTACGGCGTTGTCGTATCAAAACGAGAAGTAGCTACTGCAATGACTTGGCAGAAATTAACAACAAAGCAGGCCTCTATATATAGATCTCAAAATATTGGTTCAGATAAAGATCTCCAAGCACCTTCTGCAGAGACAAATCAAGTAGAAGGAATAGCCCAGGCTGCCGTTCAGGAAGATCTAAATCTAAGTTTAACCGGTGTAATTAATCCTAAGAAATGGGCACAGGGCCTAAACAATACTCAATTTAATGGGAGTTTATCAACAAATCAGGGCGTGATAGAAACTCTAAGTGTTTCACTTCCTAAAGGTGAAGGTTTATCTGTTTCATTTTCTGAGATGACTGGAAATGTATTTGAATACGATTATGAAGGAGAACTTTATAGTGGGATGATGTATCAGGAAAATCAAAACTCTTACATTGTAACCCTAACGAATGGTCCATTAGAGGGAACGCGTTTAACTTTTACTGGTGAAGCAGAAGCACCTGTCGAAAACGATATCCAACAAGATGGCCCTGAGAAACTAGTAGCGGAAAATACTGATACCGAAGCTGGAGCTCAACAGGAACAAGCGCCTGATCAAGAAGTTGCTCAACCGGACTCAGTCATTCAAACAGAGAATTTTCAAGCGCAGGATATATACGCGCAAGAACAGGGGCAATTAGATCAAAATCAAGAACAAGCACAAGGTATAAATTTTGAGCAAAATCAGGCATCTTTGTAATTCTATTTGTTATTAAACTTAAAAAAAAAGCCGACCCTAAGGCCGGCTTTTTATTATCTACCTAATAATTTTTTAAACTCTTCAGTTAAAATTGGAACGATCGTAAACAAGTCACCAACAATTCCATAATCCGCTTTCGTAAAAATAGGAGCATCTGGGTCAGTGTTGATAGCAACAATAACTTTCGAAGTTCTCATTCCAGCCAAATGTTGAATTGCGCCTGATACACCACAAGCAATATACAAAGAAGGAGCAACTGTTTTACCAGTTTGTCCAACTTGCATAGCATGTGGAGCAAATCCAGAATCTACAGCTGCACGTGAAGCTCCAACTGTTGCACCGATAACATCTGCTAAATCATTTAGAATTTTAAAGTTTTCAGCATTTTTCATCGCACGTCCACCAGTTACGATGATGTTAGCTTCAGTTAAATCTACTTTTGTAGAAGTAGCTTTAATGATTTCTTTAATGGCAGCACGGATTTCACCAGCGTTGGCATTAACGTCAGAAGCAGCTCCAGCTCCAGCAGTTGGATTTGGAGTCATACCAAGAGCATTGGGACGAATAGAAACAAAGTGTGGTTTAGGGCCAGTTAATTCAACTTTTGCTAAACATTTACCAGCAAATAGAGGACGTGTTCCTGCGAATACTCCCCCATCCATTGTGAAGTTTACAACATCAGAAGCAAGACCAGCTTGAAACTTAGTTGATAAACGTGGAAGTAAATCTTTTCCCATTGAAGTTGCGCCACCAAATACGTAGTCATAATTTTTAGATTTAATGAATTCAGCTAGAGCATTGGCATAACCTTCAGGTGAATATTTATCTAAATTTGCACCTTTAAGTTTATGAACGTTTTGGGCGCCGTTTTTTGCAAGAATAGCAATCTGTTCTGCACTTATGTCACCAATCAATGCAACATCTGTAGATTGACCAGCAAGTTTTCCAAGAATTTCTAAAGTCACTGGCTTTACATGTCCATCATGAAGCTCAGTAAAAACTAATACGTTTGCCATATAATTTCCTCTTTCAAATTAAAATTAAAGAACCTTCGCTTCAGTACGTAACAAACCAACAACTTGAGCTACAACATCTTTTTGTTTTGCAGCGTCTGTTGCATCAAACTTTTTCCCAGCTGGTTTTTCAGGTGGAAGTTTGAATCCTGAATACTTAACTCGTCTGTCAGCATCAGTTACACCAACATCGGCCAAAGATAGTTGCGCTAATGGTTTTTTCTTAGCTTTCATAATTCCAGGAAGTGATGCGTATCTAGGAGTGTTAAGTCCTTTGTTACAAGCAAGCACAACAGGAGTTGCGATTTCGTAAACTTCAAGTGCTCCGCCTTCAACTTCGCGCTTAACTTTTACAGTTGTACCGTTCATTTCAAAACCAACGATGACTGAAACTGATGGAAGGTTAAACATTTCCGCAAGGATTTGTGGAACCTGAAGACAGTCATCATCAATGGCCTGTTTACCGGCCAGGATAATATCTGGTTTTCTACCCGTTTTCTCAATAGCACCTTTTAGTGCTTTTGCAATTGAGTATGAATCAAGATTATCGCCAGCTGCAACATGAGATGCTTCATCAGCACCCATCGCCATAGCTGTACGAAGGGCCTCTGTATCTTTAACAGATCCAACTCGAACTACAGTTACGTTTGCTTCAGGGATTGTTGTCTTAATGAGAAGTGCTTGTTCAACAGCATATTCATCATACGGATTCATAATCCATTTTATCGAAGCTGTTTCAATGAAACTACCATCACTTGTTGGAATGATTTTTGTTTCTGTGTCGGGGACCTGCTTTACGCACACAAAAATATTCATAGTATCTCCTTTAGATTTATTTTTATTATTTTAAAAGTTCACGGGACATAACAAGACGTTGTATCTGAGAAGTTCCTTCATATATTTGGATTAGTTTTGCATCTCTCATGAGTTTTTCTACTGGATATTCTTTAGAGTAGCCGTAACCACCATAAATTTGTACTGCATCCGTAGTAATTTGCATACAAGAGTCAGAGGCAAATGCCTTGGCATAAGATGCTACTTCAGTATTTTTTATGCCCTGGTCACACATCCAGGCAGCTTTATGAACCAGAAGCCTAGAAGCCTCAATTTTCATTCCCATCTCAGCAATCATAAACTGAACTGCCTGATGCTTAGCAATTGGAACGCCAAATTGAATTCTTTCTTTGGCGTATTGGATGCTTAAATCTAGTGCTCTTTGTGCACCACCAAGGGCCGAAGAAGCAACTAGAGGTCGGGAGTGGTCAAGTGTACTCATTGCAATTGCCCACCCTTCACCCGGTTTACCCAACATGTTTTCTTTCGGGACTTTTACATTGTTGAAACGAACTCCCCGCGTGTCAGATGAGCGGTGACCCATTTTATCTTCTTTTTTACCGAGAACAATTCCCGCTGTTTTTGCATCGACTATGACAGCAGATATGCCTTTGTGCTTCAAGGTTACATCGATTGTTCCATAAACCACGAATAAGTCGGCATAACCGGCATTCGTAATCCACATTTTTTCACCATTTATTATCCAGTGATCACCACCATCTTTGATACTTGTTTTAATGCCACCTGCATCAGAACCATTTCCAGGTTCAGTTAAACAAAAAGATGCAATTTTAAATTCTTGTGTAAAAGGTGTGAGGAATTTTTTCTTTTGTTCATCGGTTCCTCCAATAACGATAGGAAGGAGTGCCAGGTCATTTGCCATAAATGAGGTATTCATCCCCATACAGCCATACGCAAGAGATTCCCCAATAATGACTCCATCAAGCCCTGTAAATCCTGGTCCACCATATTCGGCCGGTATACAGACATTAATTAATCCTAGTTCCCATGCCTTTTTAAAAATTTCCGTGGGGAATGTACCCTTTTCATCATATTCTTGTGCAAGAGGAATCATTTCATTTCTTGCAAATTTAAGTGCAAGCTCGCGAATTTCACGTTGTTCTGATGTAAGTGCAAAGTCCATTATCTTATCCTTGATAAATTCTAAACGGGGAAGGCTTCAATTTCAAATGACATGGGAATTGTAAAACATTTTTCTATAGTTTTAAAGAACGGTAACTCTTGTAATGGACGAATAACAAAACTTCTTTCAAGCCAGCGAGGATGTGGAATGTCGACAAACTTTGTGTGATGCGTTTCTAGGTTCCAAAAAACGATATCCATGTCGATTGTACGTGGTCCCCGTGAGACATTTCTAATTCTTCCCAAAGATTTTTCAGCTGCAAGGAGCCAAACCATGACTTCATCGGGCGAAAGTGTTGGAATTTGAAATTGTAAAACTTGATTAAAAAAATCAGGCTGCGCTTCGTAATCAACAGCGGCCGATCTGTAAACGCGGCTTTCAGCAATTAGACTAAACTGATTAGAGAGTACATGCTTAGCCTCTTTTAAATTTTCTAAGGGGTGACCCTGGTTTGAGCCTGTTGCAATAATAAGAGACATTATTTTCTTTTGATTGCTGAATCTTTTAGTGGCCGATCTACCTGAATGTCTGGGTAATTGTCTAAAACTGAGGGAGTAGTCTGGTCGGCTGGGGAAACAGGATTTCCTTTAACTCCACAACCGATAAAAATAAAAAGAAGAAATAATAAATTAAAATTCAATGGCAAAGCCTACGTTAAGTACATCTGTGCCGAGATCTGCCTTAATAAACCAGCCTGGAACTAATCTTCTTAGAAGAGTTACACCAAAAACAGGGCCAGATTTTTCCAACTCATCAATCACGACTAATTCTTCATCGTTTTGAGCTGGAGAATTACTGGGCCCTTTACCAGCATCTGGACTTGAGACGGTCTGACTTTTAAATCCAATATAAGGCATGAAGTAAGTATATGCTGGGCCCTTAATGTTATATTTCAACCTAGCTGTCATTTGGTTTACAAGGGTCTGACTCCCTTCAGCGGGATAGTTATCAATCAGAGATCTTCCGTAAACTCCTTCAACAAAATAATTATCAGTGAACTGATAAGACCAGGATAAGCCAAATAAAGGCGATTTAATTGTCCCGCCTCTGGATTCCACTTCATTTGCCTGAAAATACGAACCTGTAATTGCCACGATGTTGTCAGGCTTGATGTGTCGATTTTTATTTTCATCTAAGATTCCAAGGTCGTCATCTGAAACTACGTCACCGGTAAAAAGATCGTCTTCCGATTTAATTTTCGCAGTCGTGGGCTCCTCTACTTTTACTTCTGGTTTTTTCATAAAGAAAGAATCGTCACCTTTAACAATTTGTACTTCAATATTTCTTCTTAGTTTTGACCACTGGGAAACGGAATATATTTTTAGAATCTTGATCCCAACTTGACCCTGATGGGTTTTAGCCACCACCGCTCGAGCTGCCAGCTTGTCCTCCAGTGCCAAAGAGATAAAATCACCTGGACCGAGCTGCTGGTTATTATTTGTAAGAATAAAAATTTTCTTGGAACTGGAAATAATTTTTATTGTTTCGCTAAAAGACCCACTACTACCATCAGCTGCCATCGATAAATTAGCATCATCAACCAGTGATTGAGACCACAGCTGATTGGATAATCCAAGACATAGCATGAGGTAAATAATTTTAAATTGTAGTAATTTCATTCTCTAAAAATATTCTAAGTAAATAACGCAACAACTTCAATGTACTCGATTAAAATAAAAATTTGATCAATTGAGTCAAGCTTTGTGGCATAATTCATACTAACCTTTTTCGATGCAAATTCAGGAGACCAATATGTCAGATATGGCCTATCAGCGCTTAACTAGCGTTTCAAACCCTATGTTTGTAGTCGTTGCCGGAAATATTGGGAGCGGGAAGACTACGCTCACCAAAAAGCTTTCTGAGCGCTTGGGGTGGAAACCGCATTTTGAATCAGTTTCGGATAATCCCTATCTGGCCGACTTTTATAAAGACATGAGCAGATGGTCTTTCCCACTTCAGGTCTATTTTCTTACTCATAGATTCAATACACATAAACAAATTGAGACTTCTCCGGCCTCAAGTGTACAAGATAGATCAATCTATGAAGATGCTAATATTTTCGCCCGCGCTCTTTATGAGCAAGGCAATCTAGACGCACGTGATTATGAAAACTATCGAACACTTTTCGAATCTATGATCCAATATCTAAGTCCACCAACATTGATGATATTCTTAAAACGCTCAGTTCCTAAACTTCAGGAACGTATTAAGCAACGTGGCCGAGATTATGAACAAGCTATCCCTGTGGACTATCTCACTAGTCTTAACCACTACTATGATGACTGGTACGCCAACTACAATATGGGAAAATCTCTCATTGTGGACACTGATGAACTAGATTTTCTGGACAATGAAGAGCATTTTGATCGGCTAGTTAAACGTATCTGGGATTCAATTGACCAAAAAGATATGTTTTTTTATTTTTAGGTACTTAGCATAATTTTCCCACCCTAGTTTCATTTTGCAGATATAATACACTCATAAGAGTGTCATTATCAGGGAGTGAAAATGAAACTAATACCATGGTTGGTAATAATGTGTCTGGGTCTAGTAGGTTGCTCAGGTTCAAAAACAGCAAAACCAGTCAGCCAAGAAACACCTCAAATTGAATTATCAGATGCTGATGAGTTTATTGAAAATCCAAGTGAACAACCAGCTGCTACCGAAGAAATTACTGCTGAAGAGCCAGTAGTTGCGGAAGCCTCAGACATTTCAGAGATGAATACCCCTGTCTCAGAGATGAATACTCCTGTAATTGATAACACTACAGGTGGTTCAGAACAAACATATAAGGTTCAGAAAAATGAAACGCTAATGATGATAGCGTTCAAGCTATATGGTGACTACGGCAAGTGGAAATCACTCGCTAATTATAACCGTGAAACACTCAAAGGCAGTACTGTTGTTACCAACGGAATGACTCTTAAATACATGGCACCAGCCGAGGAATTTGTGTGGAATCCTCAGGGGCTCCCATATCTTATAAGAACAGGCGATACACTTGGAACAGTTTCAAAGACAGTTTATGAAACGCCAAAAAAATGGAAGCTTATCTGGGATAATAACCGTCCTTTGATTAAAGATGCCAATAAGATTTTTGCGGGTTTTACACTCTATTACCTAGAAAGCGGTCGTGACGTCGCAACTGAAATCTAATCACTATTCAATCCTGACATACTTGAAACCCTTGCGCCTAGCAGGGGTTTTCTATTTTACGTTGCTGCTACTTTTGTGGTCTTGCTCTAGTAAAACTTCTAAAAATATAAATCTTGCAATTGGATACAGGCCAATGTCTATTCAGGATTATGAGGATCATCTTGCAGCTCTAAAACAACCGTTCCTTAATAGTTCTGGAATCAAAACATATAAGATGGATGATGCCACTCAAAAGTATATTGAAAGTTTAATAAGTGACATTATCGCAAATAATGAAATTTTCTTTAAGAAATTAAAAAAAGGAAAGATCACGATCATTGATACTGAGGCACCTGTTCACTTTTCGCTGCCCAAAGGTATAATCTTTATATCACGCGGCTTAATTACAAAATATTTGAAAACTGAAAGTATGCTTGCATGCGTTCTATCCTATGAACTAGTAAGAAGCGAAAAATTGCTTTATCCGCGACAAACGATGGTACCAATTGGCTACGTGACAATGGAAAAGATGCTACATCTTGGGCGACTTTCCTTAGATGAGAAAATGGAAGTTCATAAATGGGCCCATCATTTAACAGTTCGAAGTGGATTTGATGGTGAATATTATTTATCCTGGTTACAGGCACAAAATAGAAACACGGCAGATTTTATTTATCAGGTTGGTGACGCTAACCAAATTGCAAGAGAGGAATCTTTATTTAAAGCATTCCTAATAAAATCAAATGATGAAGAACAAGTAAATCCTAAAAAAAAATCAAGTAAAGACTTTTATACATTTATAAACCGTGTCCGGGATGTTTTATGAAACCAGAACAAGCAGAAAGATTTTTCATTGAAGAGCTCTTCAATAAAACTCAAGATAAAAACATTCTTAGCCAAGAAAAACTGGACGAGGTTGATAAATTAACTGGAGACGCCTCTACGCGAAGGTATTATCGAATTTTTACAAATAAAGATAGTTACGTAGTTTGTCTGGATAATTCCTTTAATGAGGAATTGGAAAAACATCCATTCATTTCTGTTCAACAATTTTTAGAACAAAACAAAATCAGGGTTCCAGCTGTTCTTGACCATAATTTGTCTCGGGGCTATTTGCTTGAAGAAGACCTTGGCAATGAAACCCTACTCCATCACATCTCAGGGATTAAAACATCGGAAGAAGAATATAAGATATATAAAATCATTATTGATCAATTACTCGAACTTCACAGAATACCAGGCGCTGCAGTCAAAAATCCAAATTTGTTTCAGTTAAAGTTTGATCACCAGAAATTCATGGATGAAACGAGATTTACTTTTAAGTATTTTTTTAATTTTTTCAATAAGTGCCAGGATGAAATTTTAATAAGTGACCTTGAAAATTTGTTTGACCCTATAATGAAAAGATTGTCTGAACAGAAAATGGTTATCACACATAGAGATTTTCACTCTAGAAATATCATGGTCAAAGACAATAAGTATGTTTTTATTGATTTTCAAGACGCTCGTTGGGGAATTCCCCAGTATGATCTTGTTTCTCTGCTTGAGGATTGCTATTACGATCTAAAAGATGAAAACCGTCAAAAACTTAAACGTTACTACTATGACAATTTAGATCAATCGATTCATGGTCAAAAGACCTTTGAGGAATTTGATTCGCTCTACCAAGACATGACTATTCAGCGTGTCTTCAAGGCCGTCGGCAGTTTTTGTTATATTTATAATTGGCGTAAAGATGATCGATACTTAAAATACATTGGTTTTGCCATGGAGAAAATTCGTCGAACCATGATGGATAATCCTCGCTATGCCGAATTAAAAACTAAACTATTTCAAAATTATTATGCAAATTGATTATTGCCTAATTCTTGCGGCGGGCTTTGGAACTCGCATGGGAACAATAGGACAAAAACTTCCAAAGGTCTTGTGGCCTGTGTTTGAAAAAAGCCTTCTTGAGCTTCAAGTTGCATATGCCCGCTCATTAGGAGCAAAGAAGATTTATATAAATCTTCACTACATGGGCGAGGAAATTGAAAAGTTTTGCAAAAGCAAATCGGCTTTTGAAGATGTCATCTTTCTTTGGGAGAAACCTATTGTTTTAGATATTGGCGGAGCAATTCATAATCTTGCAGCCTTACCTGATATTAAATACAGTGGAAAACTTCTGGTTTTAAATGCCGATCAGTTTTTTTATATAAAAAAAGATGAACTTGAAAAAATTGTAGCTCCTTTTATAAAATCCCCTGGAGTTCTGTTCTCATATTTTGTAAATAGCACTCAGGGCTACAACGCACTGGAACTTAATACAAAACGAGAATTGAAAGGCATTACACAAAACAATGATCTGCCAAAAGATTCTGTCATTGAAACATATACTGGTATTTCCTATATAGATCTGGCACAGCTAGATCCTGTCGTAGGTGTAAGCGCTTTTTTTGATAGTGTCTGTCCTTTCAAGAAAAAGGCAATACCTGCAATTTTACTGGATAATGTTGATTATTGGGACTTTGGTACCTTTAAAAGATATTGGGATACATCTTTTAAAATTCTTGAAACCTATTCGGTAAATTCAAATCACCCATTTTTAAGATTCTTAGTAAATGAAAGGGCGATGAAAACCTGGAAAATAGATCTACTCAAATTTTCCTACAATTCTAAAACACCAAGAGTTATAAATCTCGCTGAAGATGTTTATTCCCAGGAGACTTATCCTGCAATTTTTCTTAGCTCCACTTCAGCAAAAAAAATAAATGCAAATATGATTTGGTGGAAAGACCTAAGCGAGGAAGTTAAGTAGTTTTTAACTCTTTGATACAATCAACTGGACATGCCTCGATACAAAGTCCACACAGAGTGCAGCTCCAAGAATCAATGGAATAATCAATCCCATTGCTAATAACTGCATTTTCCGGACAAACAAGCCGACAATTGTCACAGGCAATGCAAATGGACGAGATTTCTAAAGAAATATGAGTCATAATGATAGTATAGGGCAAAAATGATATGGAACAATTGAAAGTAAGAAAGAAAGATGTGCTGGTATTAAACCTGATTATTTTTCTGGTTCTTTCATTTATGTTTCTTTATCTTCAGTATGCCTACCGCCACCATTTATCACCATTTTCCATGGCCTATTTTAAGAAAAGTTTTGAGCTTTTTTGGTACGCCTTGTTACCACTAGCAACTTGTATATTGTTAGTCTGGAAACACAGTAGATGGTCCATCTCGGTATATTCTTTTTGCGCCTTCCTGGTAACTTACAAAGTAGTCGAGGGCCTGTTTCTTGAATTCAACAAGATTATTGTTATAACTCTTTTTTGTTATACAGTGATAGCTTACTTTCTTTATCAGCTTTACCGCTATTATCTTTCCCTTGCGAGCTTGAACGCAAATTACTCTTCAAACGACCTCTTTGGTCCATTATTAAAAGATTTACCCTGTTTGGTTACAATTGAGTCTACTGAATTCTCAGGCCACCTTACCAATTGGGACGAAGAAGGCTGTTTTGTTCAACTATCTAAAGCAGCAATACTTTCTACTAGAGTAAATGTAATTATCCAGTTTAAAGGCCGAAGTTTTGAACAAATAGGGGAACTTGTTGCTCACTCTGTTGATTTAACGGGTATAGGAATAAAATTTGGAAAAGCCCCTAAAGGCTTGAATGTATTTAATTGGGCTGAGTTCAACGAATTGATCGATGAACTGGGCTTTAAACCAGAAAGGTTACGATGAAACTGCTAGTTTTCACTTTTTTATTGATCATGGCCTCATGTATGAAAAATGAATTGAGTCCTGAAGCGGCACTAAAAGATTTCGTCGATTCAAGAATTGGGAACGTCGTTAGTCGAGATTTTGTTTTAGAGAAGGTAACAGGCAAAATGTTACAAAGCTTTCAAAACATGTCAGATCTGGACTTTGAGAAATTCGCTGACATGAAAAATATCAAATCCGAAAGTTTTAAAATTTTGTCCAAGTCTTGCCAGTCCTCTAAGTGCTTTATCACCTATTCAATAAGTTATCTTACAAAAACCAATGATAAGGCCACATTCTCTTCAGAAGTTAAGAAAATTGCAGAATTGGTACAAGTCGATAACAAGTGGTTGATTGCTGATGTTAGTAATATAAAAACCTACCATGAAAGTCTTGAACCGATTAATCCTCTTGAATAAAGAAATTCTAAACATCATCCGATAAAGGTTATGGAGACAATCTATGTCGAGTAAGGATTTTGTATCATTTTTAGTTGATGAAACTCTCAAACTACAAAAAAGTGGTGAAGTAGAGCTATCCAGCCTTGAACTCAAACTTACTGACTATGGCCTAGATTTTCTGAAAGGGGAGTTCATCCCGCAAACTCAAATTCTTCGATTCAAAACACCGTTCGGGAATTTGGATGTACCAATAAACTGGTCAATATTTTCAATTGAGAATTCTCTCGCTCAGTTCACCATACTGGATGAGAAAAACGACGTGGATAATTTCTTTTTGATCATTAAAATGGCCTGGAAGCAATCGATAGAAAAAATGCTCATAACTCATGATGATGGCTTCTGTTACATCATTGGCCTTAAACAAGGTGAAGAAGTCCATCTTCACGATCTTCTCAATCCACAAATTTGGTTAAAATCTGCTTAGACATCAAGATAATAAAAAAAAGCCCCGCATTCGCAGGGCTTTAGTAAGTATCTTATTTGAATTATGTATTACAGTGCAATGTAGTACTGTTTCAACATAGCTGCATCCACTTCCAAGTTTGGAGAGTTACAAACTACATATCCACGACAGTCCATATCTTTAAGCGCTTTCATGAGTTCTTTCCAGTTGAATTTAGACTTCTCTAAGTTCAAATGTTTTAAGTCTCCCTTAGAGTTTGAACTGATCCCTGAAATATGAATATGCATCTCAGAAAGTGCTTTTGCACCAAGTTCATTTTTCAATGTCTCAAGTGTTTCACAAAAACCCTTATAGTCATTCACTGAACCTGTACGAGCGTAGAGGTGAGAGAAGTCCATGCAAGGCTTACAGCTAGTTACTGACTTAGAAAGGCTTATTAACTCTTCTAGTGAACCAAATTGAGACGTCTTACCCGTAAGTTCAGGACGAAGTTCAATTTCGATATCAAGTCTTGAAAGTCTTTCTTCAATTACGTTGAGAGATTTTTCTACCAGATCAAAAACATCATACGGAGAATCTTTCATGTAGAAAGCAGCGTGGAAGGTCATAGATTCAGCACCACAAAGATCAGAGATCTTGGCAGTCTGAATGATGCGCTCTACTGATGAGTCAATCTTATCCTGTTCGCGAGCATTCAAATTGATATAGTAAGGTCCATGTGAAGTAAGTGGAACACCTAGCTCGTAAGAAACCTTACGAAGCGCAGAAGAAACCTCTTCTTTCATACGTACACCGTGTGCAAACTCAAGTTGCATACAATCAAGACCCAATTCATGAATGCGCTTAACGCCTTCAACTGGGTTGTTCTTCTTGGCGGTACTGTTAGGAACACCAGCAGTACCAAATAATAAACGTTCAAAAGCCATTGGAAACTCCTCAGACTAAACAACTAAAATATTTTATTCACCCACGTATCAATTTCTTTTAAACATCCCTGGCAGCCTTGCCCGAGATTAAACTTATCCTGCACAGTCTTTAGGTCGAAGGCTTGGCTAGGGCGGCATACATCTCTAATGTCGGCCACATTTACACAAAAGCACTCACATATAAGAACTTCGCCATCAAGTTTTTCTGTTGATGAGATTAATTCATCAACTCGATCAATTTGATTCAGAATTTCTTTATCCATACCTAGCTTTGTCACAATGCAAAATAAATCTTAACAAGATCTAAAAAGAGTTACTGGTTTATAGCCCCTGCCCGAATTTTTGTCCACGAGAAAGCCTTTAGGGTGTAATAAAGTAATGCAAATAAGAATTATGAAGTGATAAACTACCTATAACCCTGCAAAATATTTGGGCTTTAAGCACTATGCGCGTGACACTTTTTATACTCATTGTGAGCTGTTTACTCGGGGGAATCCTATGGATAAGCCTAAGTGGTTTATTTCTGCTCTTTGGATTGATAATCCTTCTTGTATTTATTGTAATTTTAACAAGTTACACGGACACAGCAATCCTCTTTTTCTTAGGTGCAAGAGAAGTAAGAAGTTCAGATGAGGCGACTTTTCATGCAGCGGCAGTTCAGGAAGCATACAAGTTGTCCGTCGCAAGGCCCAAATTATATTATTACAATGGTACGTTGGAGCGGGCCTTCGTATTTCAGAACAAAAAAATAATAAGCATAGTACTTAGTAAAGAGCTTCTAGCGATTTGTAACAAAGAAGAACTTTCAGCAATTTGTTTTGAATTATTGATACAGGTTAAAAAAAATCTAGCTTCAAAGAGAACGAAAGTAATGTTCCTAATAGGGATGGCAAATTGGTTATCTTATGCCTCGCTTGAGTTATTAACAAAAATTGTGCCCAATACAGAATTTAAACAGTCGATGAATTGGTTGTTGTATTATCTTCTTAACCCTTGGCGTGAACTTTTTTTCAAGCTTACTCTTGGTGAAAAATATTTCAAAAAACTTGAAACAATAATTAAGGACTATCAGTTGGAAAGCAGCCTGCTAAACAAGGTGTGTTCAAAACTAAATAGGAGCCACGAGATTTACTCACTTCCAAGTCGTAAGCTTATTGAGTTTTCATCTGCAAATAAGAGTCTGCATTATCAAAATATAATATCTCTAGAGCTTTTGCCTCATGAATGGGACGTCTTCTTTCTTCCTAAGACGGAGGACCGTGTTTAAAAGATTTAAAGCACTTGAGTTCTCTAAATTTGCACCGCTATTAGTTACTTTGGCATTTATTTTAATTTTGATTCAATACTCATTTCATCCCCTGGAATCAATTTTTTTAGATTTTTGGGTTAAAAATGATATTTCTTCAAATAGTTTTAAAAACCCAATTGTTCTAATTGCCCTAGATGAAGAAAGTGACCAGTTTCTTGGCGAAACCTATCCTTATACATATGCCTCACACAATCGGTTGATGAATCGGTTAGTAGAAGACAAGCCAGCAGTTGTGAATTATTTCGTTTCACTACTTGAACCAGACTCCGATGTTGAGGCCAGGTACCAGACGGAATTTTATGATGGGATTAAAAAGTTTTCTCCAATTGGTGATAAATTTAAATTTGGAACAGAAATTGATAACTTTGGGGAACAAATACCTCCCGAGGGATTAAGAGATATTGGGTATAATTTAGGACAGCTTTATAAAGATCAGTTGATATTTTCCAAGGATGAAGTTGTTCGACGGGCAATATTAAATATTTCTGGTGAGGATTCTCTTCATTTATGGACTGCTAAAAAATACCGAGATCTAAAAGGCCTGCCGCAGATTGATGCTACGGCCTATAAAGGTGCTTATTATAATTCTGAAGCGGATGCAAATTTCGCATTATTTAAATATTCAGGAAACCCAATAAAAAGCGAAGGCTATGTCATTCCCTTCCATCGGGTTGTCGTTGGTAATTTTCCGAAAGGATTTTTTACTGATAAAATCGTACTTATTGGTCCGCAGTACTTATCAAACACAAATGACTACGTCCTCACTCCGTTTGATAAGGAAAATGCACGTACTCCAAAACTTATGGTACATGCTCATATAATAGAAGCCTTAATTTCTGAAAAAACAATCTACGATATTAATGATTTCTACACCCAATTAGCTTCATTATTAATAGCCATTATTCTTTCTTATATCATTTCTAGAGTACAGCCAGTGAAGGGATTAATGATTACCATTATTCTCATCATAGGAATTTTGTTCATTAGTTATTTTTCATTTATTTCTTTTGGCCTTTGGATCAAGCTGTCGCACTTAGTGTTAAGTATTTTTGTTGTTTATTATATCTGGGTACCATTCCGTGCAATTGAAGAATATCAAACACGGTATGCTATTCAAGAAGAAACCAAACTTTTAAAACAGGTTGATAACTTAAAGCAAAATTTTATTTCTCTTATGAGTCACGATCTTAAAACACCGGTCGCTAAAATTGCTGGGATTGCGGATATCTTAAAAATTAAATTTAATAACACTCAAGAGCAGACAGAATTAATTGATAATGTGGTTAATTCAACAAAAGAGTTGAATGATTTTATTAATTCCATTTTGGATTTAACGAAAATTGAATCTCAAAATCTAACCTTAAGAAAAGAATCTAGGGATGTTAATAAGGTTATTGAAGGAATCTTGACTAAGCTGGAATTTGAAGCGGGAAACAAGCAGATCAAAATTGAATCCGAACTTTTGCCCCTATATCCAATTGAGATCGATACTGTACTAATGAATAGGGTTATTTCTAACCTTGTTGAAAATGCCATCAAATATGCTGGCAAAGGCAAAACTATCTCGGTGAAGACCTGGGATGACCCAACTTGGGTCTATATTGAGGTCAAAGATAATGGTTTAGGCATAAGACAGGAAGATTTGGCCCATATTTTTGATAAGTTTTATCGGGTGAAGAATGATTCGACCCACGCAATTAAAGGCTCTGGACTCGGTCTTTTTCTGGTAAAATATTTTATCGAACTCCATAATGGGGTCATTTCTGCTACCTCTCAACTTGGTGAGGGTACTTCGTTTATAATTAAGCTTAAGAATCAATAGGAGTTTCTATGCATAAGGTTTTAGTCGTTGATGATGATAAAGTCCTTCAGCAGTCTGTGAAGCAGGCATTAGAGTATCACCACTTTGTGGTTGATGTTGCTGACAATGGAAAAGAAGCTGTCAATAAGGTCTATGGCCAGAAATATGATCTTGTGGTCATGGATGTCAACATGCCAGAGATGGATGGCATTCAGGCCCTGACTGAAATTAAAAAACATGATCCTTCAGTTATTGTTTTGATTCTTACTGCATATTCAAACGTAACTGATGCAGTTAAGGCAGTTAAAGAGGGTGCTTATAATTATTTAGAGAAGCCAATAACTTCAGATAATTTAGTAGCACTTATTAAACGAGCTTTAAAAGCACGTTCAATGGTTGAAACTTTGACATTCTCTTCACCAACTCTTTCTATTGGTGAAACGTCAACTTCCAAAGATAAATTCGTTGGCGAATCTAATGCTATGAAAAAAGTTTTTGACGTTATTTCGAAGCTCGCGAAAGTTGTTACTCCTGTTCTTATTCGTGGAGAGTCAGGTACAGGTAAAGAGCTTGTTGCCAAGGCGATTCATTATAATTCACCCCGCAAAGATGAGAAATTTGTAACAATTAACTGTGGTGCTATTTCAGAAAACCTAATTGAGTCGGAACTTTTTGGACACGAAAAAGGTGCATTTACAGGAGCAGATCAAAGAAAAATTGGTAAATTTCAATTCGCTGAAGGCGGAACCATTTTCTTGGATGAAATTGGTGATATTTCTGCGGCCATGCAAGTAAAACTTCTACGCGTGCTTCAAGAAAAAACCTTCATGCCGGTCGGTTCCAATCGCGAAGTTAAGGTAGATGTCAGAATTATTGCGGCTTCACATAAGCCTTTTGAAGAGATGATCAAAGATGGAACATTTCGCGAAGATTTATTTTACCGCTTGAATGTTCTTCCAGTTTACCTTCCACCTTTAAGAGAAAGAAAAACTGATATTCCTCACCTCGTTAACCACTACATTAACTACTTCAATAATGTTCATAATCTCAAAGTTGGTGGTGCAGAACCAGAAGCAATGGAGATTTTAACTAATTACTCGTGGCCTGGAAATATTCGTGAGCTTCGTAACATAATCGAACATTGTTTCATTATGGAAGCTTCCGATATGATTCACCTTCATTCATTACCAGCAATTGTTTTTAAAGATCATAAGAAAACCGAAGCGAAAGATCAGATTGCGGCAGATAGTGTAATTGATCTCTCTGATATTCAAAACTCAGTTCTTGATGCCCCTTCGGCCAAAACTTCAACAGGTAATGAAGTTCATTTTTCTTTTGGGGCGAAAGTCGGTGAGGGTGGGAAGTTAGATTTTGCTTTAGCTAAAGATCTTTTTGAAAAAGAGTTTATCGTTCAAGCTCTAAAGATTAATAAAGGTAAAATTAATCAAACAGCACTCAATGCGAATATTCCGAAGAAAACTCTTCTTAGGAAAATTGAGAAGTATGAAATTGTGCCAAAAGAATATTACTAGGAATTAATATGACCCGTTTTTGGTCTCTATGCCTTGTTATGGCGACGTTAATTATTGTGGATCAGCTCTCTAAGGGAGCCATTCAAACAAATTTATATTACGGTCAATCTATTCCTGTTATCGATGGTTTTTTCAGTATTGCCTACGTGAAGAATACTGGAGCGGCTTTTGGATTTGGTGCAGGAGCACATGAAATTTTCCGAATTGTTATGTTTTTGGCCCTACCAGTGTTTTTTTGCGGTTGGATTTTCTACATGTTGATTAAAACTCTTAAAAATCCATTTTACCTTTCTCTTGCTTATGCCTTGATTCTTGCTGGAGCAATTGGAAATCTTATTGATCGTTTCTCTTTAGGATATGTGGTGGATTTTCTTCTTTTCTATTGGAAAGATGAGTCAAATCATTTCCCAGCGTTCAATGTTGCCGATAGCTGTATTACTGTCGCTGCAGGATTATTAATTATTGATTTCTTTGTGCAGCTTAAGGCAAAAAAAGCAGCTGATCAAGCAGGACAAAATGCTCCCAATTCTCTACCAAAGCCATGATTTAATCCTTTACTCCTACCCACTCCTAATGGGACTCGGATGGGGATTGGCCTACCAGGTTTTTTTTGCCAAAGCTGATATTGACGCAAAATATGGACAGCTTTTGTTTTGGGGGATTTTTGTTTCTTCGTGGATCGGTTCCAAACTCTTTTTTTATCTAACGACTCAAGCAATTCATTCTGACAATATTCTTACGCAGGCATCCTTTTGGACAGGTGGTGGGTTTGTTTTTTATGGTGGATTAATTTTTGCCCTCATATTTTTGGGCCTATACAAATTATTGCATTTCTCCCTCACAATGCGTACTTTTTGGGCCATGCTGCCGGCAGTGACACTTGGTCATGCTATCGGGCGCGTAGGTTGTTTGTTAGCGGGTTGCTGCTATGGTAAAGAAACGAATATGTGGTGGGGCATACAGCTCCATGGGTCCCACCGACACCCAACCCAGATCTTGGAAAGTCTCGGTTTATTTTTAATAGCTCTCATCCTTATTAAGACTCGACCATCTTTAAAATCTTTTGCTTTATACTTTATCGGCTATGGTGTTTTACGTTTTGGTATCGAGATCTTACGTGGTGATACCATTCGAGGTACGTGGGGTATATTAACGCCTTCCCAGTGGATTTCTTTTGGTCTGATTTTTCTAGGGATTGGAATTATGTTAATCCATAAAATCAAGTTGTTAGAACAGGCTGAACCAAACTAGTCAAGTTATAATTAAATTCATCCGATACGAGGTTAGATAAAACCAGGAGTATTGTTTGGAAAATTTAACTAAATTTGATTCGATTCAACCTCGATATCTGCAGCATCGAATTCATTTTAAAATATATCTTGTTATCCTGCTTACTATCTCTGGACTCATTCTTTCTTTTTGGGGACACAAGTTGTCACAGTCCAGCTTAAGCTCGGTCTATGATGAATACAATGATGAGTTTTGGTTAAGTCTTGCCTACTTCATTTCTTTTTCTTGTTACTATGTAATCTGGCTGCGAACACGAATAAATAAAGTTGTACAAGTATTTCCAACTCATCTCTGGGTTCATAGTTTAGGTAAGAAAGAAGAAATTCTTTTCGAAAATGTCGCTTCAGTTAAAATTATTTTTTGGTCTCTGTTCTATTTTAAGATGAAGGACGGAACTAAACATTACTTCAGTTCAGCTCTGGAGCGTCTGGATTATATTTGGGAAGGATTCCATCTTGCGAGGCCGACCGTCATTTCCAAAGAAGTGTATGAGGCATTTAGAACAAAACTTGTTCAATATGATCACCATCAAAAAAGAAAAGAATGGTTTTTTAGACACAAACTGGTTGATATTTTAAACTGGGTAGCTCTTCCTGCAAGCTTTTTAATTCTGACCCATTTTATTCAAACCAGAGAAATCATCATTAATAACCAGGGGATGTATTTCTTCAGATTGGGTATGTACTCAGTATTAGTAATTATGGTTACAACTTTTTTATTTTCAATTGTTCTAAAAAAGTTCATTTTTGACAAGAGATTGAGGCTTCAGTTAAGCACACAAGCTGATGACAAATTAAGAGATCTAGAATTCGAAGGTATTATTCTACACCGTTCAAAAATAATGCAAATGATTACGGCTTCTTTTATGTTTGCTATGATTATGAGATCGGAGATGAATCTTTACTCACTAACTAAAACCAGAGAAGACCTTTCAAATTTTAATTTGAAAAGCGGTCATACACTATTAGTTGACAATCGATACAACTGCCTTACTTGCAAATATCCCGTAAGAGATGGCGATATTGTAGTCTTTGGACGTGGTACCATTGGGCAAATCATGGCATCAGAAGGTGATATGGTAGGCAAAATCTCTGAAGACAAGACGGGAAGAATAATCGCTAGTGAAAATATTCAAGAAGTTCCCAAGGGCCATATTGCGATTAAGTTACCGAATCAACAAGAGATCGTGATGGTCAAATTGGGTGAGCTAATTGGTCGGATACAAAAGTAATGCAGATTTTTTTGAAAACTCCTAAAATATAAGAGGTCGCAACTTATTAAAGGAGTTTTCCTCTTGAAAAATTTATCTCAACTAGCTCTGGTTCTACTTCTAATTTTTGGATACGTTTCCAATTCACATGCCGGATTATTAATAGAACCTCTTGTTGGTTTTTCCTACGGTAAACTCAATTCCGAATTAACTGGTTCTAGCACCGATACTTCGGGTATTAAAGGCGCTAGTTATGGTGGCCGATTAGGATATCAAAATTTTGGATTGCAACTTGGCTTGGATTATCTGTCGTCAAATATGACTTATGGTGCTGATGATAATAAGTTTAAAACTTCGGAATTCGGCGGTTTTATTGGTTATGAGTTTCCGGTACTATTAAGAGTGTATGCAGGCTTTGTATTTTCTGGAACTGGAGAGGATGTTTCTGATTCTACTACTACTGACATTAAGGGGGGAACAGGTCCTAAGATCGGTGTTGGTCTTACTTTGTTACCTTTCTTGGATTTTAATGTTGAGTATCGAAGTATTACGTATAAAGAAGAAGACCTTGGTAGCGGTGTAAATCTTAACGTAGACTACAATGCTGTAATGGTCGGTTTTTCCCTTCCATTCGTTCTCTAACTATTTAAGAAATAAAAAAGGCTCCTTAATGATCTGGAGCCTTTTTTTATTCTGCAATCTCTTCTTTTATTTTTTCCAGCTTAGATTCATCGACGTATAAATCTGAACTAAGTGTTTCATTTCCCCAGGCAGTAAACGCATCATCATGTTGGTACATGGTAATAGTTTCCCACGGGCAATCTTGTGAGCAGTTTTGACAACCAATACAACGAGCGAGATCAATCTCAACCATCTGTTGGTAAGTTGGATTTTTAGGATCTGGACCTGGAACAAGTTCAATTGAATCCACAGGACACCCAGCAATACAGACTTCACAACCTGTGCAGCCTGACTGGTGAACGACGGCTATAAGTTTAGGCGGTTTCTTACCCTTACGGTTAGGTTTAAAGCGGGCCGCATGGAATGGATTTTCTATTTTAATTTCTTCGCTCATATTTATGTATTATACACCTAGCTCCCGAAGCTATAAAGCATTTCCTTATACAATTTGGGCATATCGTGTTTGAATTATATCAGATATTTCACTTCGCATGACGCACTATTTAAAAAATTCTGTTTAGTTTCAAGGACCTCGAAATGACCACAAGAAAACTACGCTTTGTAACGGCAACCAGCCTCTTTGACGGGCATGATGCTTCGATTAATATTATGCGTAGATTATTGCAATCCAAAGGGGTTGAGGTCATTCATCTAGGGCATAACCGATCCGCCCAAGAAGTCGTTGAAGCGGCGTTATCTGAAGACGTTCATGCGATAGCCCTTAGTTCTTATCAGGGTGGCCACATGGAGTACTTCACCTATGTCCGAGAACTATTGGATAAACATGGCGGAAAAAATATTCGCATTTTTGGTGGAGGTGGAGGTGTTATCACCCCTCCTGAAATAACTGAACTTCATAAACGCGGGATCACTCGGATTTATCATCCCAACGATGGAACAAGTTTAGGTTTAAATGGAATCATTGAGGACATGATTAATAAATGTGAATATTCGACATTAGATAATGTTGATTTTAAGGCCCTTGTTAATAAAAAATTATCGGCTTACGAAGTTGGAAAAGTTATCACCTTCATTGAAGATAATCGTGAATTTCCATTTCCTGTGAAAGGAAAAGATATTCCTGTCTTTGGTATTACTGGAACAGGTGGTGCAGGAAAGTCCTCTCTCATTGATGAGATTCTTTTACGGTTCCATCTCTATTATGGCGATAAAAAAGTTGCCTTGGTTTCAGTTGATCCTACTAAGAAAAAAAATCAGGGTGCTCTATTGGGTGACAGAATTCGCTTGGGAGCAGCAACGTATGAAAATTTTTATATTCGTTCTCTTGCAACACGGGATTCTTCAAATGAACTTTCTCCAGAAATTAAGAAAGTGGTTGAGTTTTTAAAAACTCAGGATTACGACCTCATCATGATTGAAACCTCTGGGATTGGTCAGGCTTCAGATGAAATTACGAAAGTCGCAAATAAAACACTTTACGTGATGACGCCGGAGTTTGGTGCGGCTACCCAATTAGAAAAAATCGAAATGCTAGAAGTGGCAGACTTTATTGCCATTAATAAGTTTGAAAAACCTAGAAGCGAGGACGCACTAAGAGACGTGAGAAAACAGTATCGTAGAAATAAAGTACTTTTTGCTAATCACCCTGGCTCACCGACTGATAATGAACTTCCAATATATGGAACGATGGCGTCAAAATTTAATGATGTAGGCGTCAACGCTCTTTTTAAAGATATAGTTAATGCCATGGGATTCAAGCCTAATCCAGAGCTTGATAAAGTGCCGTGTGATCGTGCTCCAACTAAAAAACAAGCCGTAATTCCAGCAGCAAGAGTCAGTTACCTCAGAGACATTTCTGAAACAATTCGTACATATAACCAGTCGGCCCTGAATTCTGTAGAAAAACTTCGTCAATATGAAGCACTTCTAGAAGCCTCTAAAATTATTAATGACAGCCCTTCGTTAAAAACAAAACAACAAGAACTAAAAGAAGATCTTGTTGTTGAATTAAAAGAGATTGCTGACCTAGACAAGACAGTTAATGAATACATAAAGGGTGAGCATACTTATATTGTTCGCGGTAAAGAAAATAAAGTACCAACAAAGTATAAATCGCTTTCGCATTCAGATATTTCTAAAGTAGGTTTTCCTAAGATTTATTACGCTTCAGAGAAATTGCGTTTTATCCGTTCGCAAAACTTACCAGGTTTTTTTCCTTTTGCGGCTGGAGTATTTCCATTTAAGCGTGGGGACGAAGATCCTACACGACAATTTGCTGGAGAAGGTGGCCCTAAACGAACAAATTCGCGTTTTCATTATCTTTCAAAAAATGCCTCTGCTAAACGATTATCAACAGCATTCGACTCGGTAACTTTATATGGAGAAGACCCTGCAATCCGACCTGACATCTATGGGAAAGTAGGGGAGTCTGGAGTCTCCATATGCATGCTAGATGACATGATGGATCTCTATAAAGGTTTTGATCTTACATCCCCATCTACTTCTGTCTCGATGACCATAAATGGCCCAGCACCAATCATTTTGGCGATGTATATGAACACTGCAATAAATGGTGTTCTTCAGAAAGAAGATCAAGAAAATAAAATAAAGATGGCTGAAGTCATGCGACAAGTGCGAGGTACCGTACAGGCCGATATTCTTAAAGAAGATCAAGCCCAGAATACCTGTATTTTCTCATTAGAATTTTCGCTTAAAATGATGGGTGATGTTCAAGAATTCTTTTGTAGAAATAAAATAAAAAATTATTATGCCGTTTCAATATCTGGATATCATATTGCTGAAGCAGGAGCTAATCCACTTACGCAACTTGCGCTTACACTTTCTAATGGATTTACGTATGTAGAATATTATCTCAGTCGTGGTATGCATATTGATGAGTTTTGCGAGAATCTGTCCTTCTTCTTTTCTAACGGCCTGGATTCTGAGTACACAGTGTTAGGTAGAGTTGCCCGCAAGATCTGGGCAGTTGCTATGCGAGATAAATATGGAGCATCTGATAAATCTCAGAAATTAAAATATCACATCCAAACATCAGGTAGATCGCTTCACGCGCAAGAAATAGATTTCAACGACATACGGACTACACTTCAGGCCTTTCTAGCTCTTTCAGATAATTGCAATTCACTTCATACTAATGCTTATGATGAAGCTATAACCACTCCCACTGAAGAATCTGTACGTCGGGCAATGGCCATTCAGCTCATAATTAACCGTGAATATGGTTTAAATAAAACAGATAATCCTCTTCAGGGTTCGTTCATTGTTGACGAGCTCGCAAGTATTGTTGAAGAAGCTGTCCTTATTGAATTCGATCGAATTTCAGATAAGGGTGGAGTACTTGGATCTATGGAATCAATGTATCAGCGTGGAAAAATCCAAGAAGAATCGCTCTACTACGAAACACTCAAAGATTCGGGTGAGTTTCCTATTATTGGTGTAAATACTTTTCTTCCCGAAAAAATTGAAGGCTGGAAGCCGATCGAACTTTCACGAGCATCAAGCGAAGAAAAAAATGATCAAATTAAACGTCTTGAGGGTTTCAAAATTAAGCACAAATCCAAGTCGGTAGATTGTCTCGCAAGGCTTCGTGATGTTGCTCTAGCAGGTGGTAATATATTTGAAGAACTTTTGACTACTGTTCGATATTGTAGTTTGGGCGAAATAACCTCGGTGTTATATGAGGTTGGCGGTCGATACCGAAGGAATATGTAATGAAAAAATCGGGAATTTATACAGGAACTGGCGACGAGGGGAAAACAGGACTAGTAAGTGGCAATCGCATCATGAAATCTGATTTTCGAATAGATGCTTACGGCGATTTAGATGAACTAAATTCGCGAATAGGCTACGCCTGTTCCTACTTAGATAATAATTTCAGTGAAGAAATTAAATTTTTACATACAATTCAATCTGCATTGTTTGACCTTGGTTCTAATATGGCATGTGAGTTTGAAAATAGAAGTAAGTACAATCTGCCACAACTTACGGATCAGCTAATTAAAGAAGTTGAAGCCGAAATAGACCGCATGGATGCCCAGCTTACGCCTTTAAAAAACTTCATTCTTCCTGGTGGTTCCCTTGAGGCATCCGCGTTTCATCTTGCAAGAACTGCAACTCGATCGGTTGAAAGAAAGCTGGTACACTATGAACAGTCGACAAAAGAGAAGCTTCCAGCTTTAAGCATAATTTTTCTAAATCGGTTGTCTGACTATTTTTTTGTATTGGCCCGCTATGTTAACAAGGTTTCGAAAAGACCAGAAATTTTTTGGAAGCCAAAAAACTAGACTTCCTGGTCGTTAAACAAGTTTTCTATTCCTGACAACTTTTCCCCAATCGTAAATTTTAAAATTTTAAAATTAAGAATAAAATATAGGCCAACGCAAATGACTACCGAAGTTAGCATAAAAACTAATCGGTTTTCTTGTACAAAAGAGGGGCTTAGTAAAATTAAGAGATTTGAAGCAATAAGAGGAAGTGCAATTACACAAAATACTAAAATGATATCGATTGTTGATGCAAGAGATGCTCTCTTCTTGTTTCGAAGTATTATTTCCTGTTTTGAAAGCTTTATTTTGCTCTTAACTACTTTCCTAACTTCGAGTTCTTTATTGGAGCTCATTGTTGGTTTTTTTTCAATATCAGAAGATGTGCCTAATTCCTGATTTATCATCCTAGCGCCAGTAAAGTCCAGCTTTAGGCCATGGCTTTGCCTGTCTTTAGCCGCTCCTAAAAAAGTTATCGCTGCGATAGACTCCGGATCCATTTTGTCATGAAAGATCGTAATTTTCGTTGTGCCGACTCTAATCTCATCACCTAGAAAAACATCAGATCTATCTACCCGCAAACCATTAAGATAAGTACCATTTTTTGATTCTAAATCCATCACTTCAAGCTTTGAATGTGTCAGTGATATTCTGCAATGAGTGCCACTCATTAATTCGTCTGAAGTTTTATGGTTAGCGTGAATACTTCTACCTACAACAATTGATTTATAAATCTCAAGAGGGATTTCAGTTACGATATCTTTCGTTTGTAGTCTCAGCATGACGATCATATTAGCCCCAAAAATCTTTATGATAATTAAAATGACAGATGTGTTTTACGGTTTGAAGGTAGTGATGAATTTTTTCCGAAAACTGAAATTCTGGAACCATATACAGCCCCCATAAGTGAGATGCAATAATAATATCGTATAGGCTTAATTCAGGTGAATTGTAAAACGGAGAAAGGGCCTTTTCTATGTCTTTTAGCGAAGGATCCAGTTGATTCAAAAAAAATGATTGATTCTTAACCAAATTACTGAATGGTCCTCTTTTATTTTCTTTGATTTTTCTAAAATAGTTTCGAGAAGATTCTGAAAATTCGGGTGTCCATATCCAATAGGGCATTGCCAGAGAATGAATAGATTCACCGATTAAATTCAATAATTCTGTCGCTTTGATAAAATCTTCTGTTCCATTTAATTGCTGATATTTTAGTTTATTAGATGAATCCAAAAAAGAAATAATTTCCAAGCTCTCGTTCATGACTCCTGTGTCACAAGCGAGTATGGGGAGCATTTTCTTTCCCGTAAGATTTTTTGGTGCCTCTTCGTCGTCATATGAAACAACAACAGATTCATAATTTAAATTCAAAAAACCGAGCACTAAACGCACTCTAATACAGAATGGGCAGTGAACATAGTGGTACAAAGTTAACGGCATCTGTAATTCCTAGGATGAGTATAGTATATGTCCTAGACCTACTTATATCCATAAAAGTTACAAACCTGAATTTATGAGTCGGCGAAGAAAAATGTTAACTGTCTGATTTTACATGTTTGCCTTTACTGGTTTTGCATCAAAATCTAATATGCACTATGATAAGCCTAGATACAGGCTGATCATATGACGAATAGTTGAAACCAATGTAATTTACTGATACAGATGCATGAAGCAAGGAAGATATTATGGACCAGATTATAACAATTACTGATAAAGCACTTGAACAAATAAGAACCATTTCTCAAAATGAAAATCCCAATGGCAATAAGGGCCTGCGCCTGGCCGTCACCGGTGGAGGATGTTCTGGTCTATCTTACAAAATTGAATTTTCTGAATTTAAAGAAAGAGATAATGTTCTCGACTTTAGTGGAATTAAAATTTTGATTGATCCTAAGTCAGTAATCTATTTGAAAGGTATTTCACTTGATTTCAAAGATGGACTCAATGGAAAAGGTTTTAGTTTCGATAACCCAAATGCTAAAAATACGTGTGGGTGCGGGGAATCATTTACCATTTAAATTATGTTAGAAAACTATCGCTACTCTGTTGGATCTTTTGAAATTAATTTTTATACGCTTGAACTGGTAGGATCCGATTCTTTTGATTTCATAAACAAACAATCAACATTTAATTTCAAAACCCTACCTGACAATAATTTTCACCTGTTAAGTTTTCTGGATTCCCAGGGGAGAATTGAGTTTTATTGCTGGGGAGTGAAGTCTAATAATACAGTAACGCTTCTCATTCCTGAAATGCTCAAGGCTAAATCAATTTCAAGGTTAGACAAGTTTCTAGTTTCTGAAGATGTGGTAATAAATGATCTAGGATTAAAGCGTTGGTATTTCATAATTGGCCCAAAAGCTATGCAGTTTCAAAACAACGATTATTTTTTTGGAAATATTTTTGAAGAAAATGCACTCCTTTCGCAAAATGAATTTGATAAAAAACTAGCGAGGATAAGTTACGATGAAATTGAATTTTGGAAGGATCTCAATGGTTGGCCAGATTTTAAAGGATCAGATTTTACCGCAGAAATTATTAATAACTTGAGACTCTATGACTTGAGTGTAAGCCAAAACAAGGGCTGTTACCCTGGCCAAGAAACGGTATCTAAAATAGCGACCCGAAGAGGGGCAGCTTATAGTCCTGCTCTTTTGGTAACCTCAAAATTTCAGAAACAGGGACCAATATTTAGCTTTGATAAAAAAATTGGAGACATCGAAAAATGTCGCGAATGGAACGGAAAATTTTATTCTTCTGCCAAGCTTTTGCGTGACTTTAGAGTTGAAGGTTTAAATCTTCAATTTGAGGCCAATGGGCAGGCGATAAGCGCTGTTGTCGTATATTACCCACTATTCTCAGGTTCCAACGAATTAAAGGCAAATGACCTTTTTTATGAGGCTACAGAGGCATTTAAGCGAGACGAGCTATTGGTTGCTGAAAAACTATTTAAGCAAGCAATAGAACTTAATCCAGTATTTGCAGATGCTTATGAAAGCCTGGGAGTCATGCTTGGTAGAATGGAAAGATTTTCTGAAGCCATTGAAGTTATGGACCAACTTACAAAAGTCGATCCATCTTCCGTTCTTGCTCACACCAATAAATCACTTTTTTTAATGAAATTAGGAAAAATACCTGAAGCAGAAAATGAAAAATCATTGGCAACAATCAAGTCTTTTCAGAAATTTGGCGATGAGGCCAAGATAAAAGAAAAAATTGATGAAGAAAAGAAGCACTTGGAACTGGAATGGGCTAAACGTGAGAAGATGTACCAGCAAGTTATTGAAATAGACGCTGACGACACTTTGGCCAATTATGGGCTGGGTTCTATAGCTGTTGAGAGAAAAAACTGGGCTTCTGCTGTTTCCTATCTGGAAAGAGTTGTTAAAGTTGATCCTCAATATTCCGTCGCCTATCTATCATTAGGGAAAGCGTATAAAGGGTGTGGATTAATTGAATTGGCGGCCAGTACCTGGAAAGAGGGAATTAGCATTGCCGCGAAAAAAGGTGATTTGATGCCGGCGAATCAAATGCAGTCTGAGTTACAGCAACTTTAAATTCTTTTATAATGCTTACGAGCATGGGTCAGGACTTTCTTTAAATCTTTAAGTTCTTTTGAATGGTTCTTAAGATATTTTTCCCAAACAGTTACTTTGGCTTTAAATTTTATAACTTTGGTTCTCTGCTCTTTAACCAAGTCCCAGCCTGTGTCTGAAATTAGTTCTTGTTTATGGGCCCATTGAAGGTCCAAGAAAGTATATTCGAGCATCCAATATTCTTCTACTGCTCTCCATGCAATCTTATCTTTTTCATCCTTGGAAAAGAGATACCAGATGGAGTCCAATTCCTTAGCGCTAAGCATGTCCGAAAAGAGTTTAAAGGCCCAGAAAAAGGTAAAGTAAGCGTGGTAAATACCTCGAAGAGGTCGCAAGGTTCTTCTCCATGGGCTGTAGTAGATGCTATTAATTGGCTCATCTATTAGCTTTTCTAGATTAAGATAATAATTCAAGTGGTGATGGCCATTCTCATGCAGGAGATCATCCAAAAGATCTACAAAATCTCTGTTATAGAGATTGATCATAGATGTTCCTGGAAGCTCTTGGTGAGAAAAACTAACTAGCTCTTCTTGCTTAATAGGTATTATTACCTCAGTAAAAGCTGAAAAACGCTCCCATGATTCAGGTGAGAATTTTCGTATCACGCGGGAAGCAACTTCAATTTTAGTAGAGAAACTTTTCATTTCTTTTAAACTTGAAGTTAAGAGTCCAAGCTCTTTTCCTTCAAGATGAAGTGTTGTCTCTAATAATTTTGAGCTATTTTTTTTATTTTTAAAATCTCCCAAAGACGGTTGTAATCGATAATTTTTAGTAGAACTTGGTATCTTTAATAGGTGTAAGTTACCAAGTGAAACGAGATGATTATCAAAAACTTTACTCGTTTCCAAAGATGCTTGTCGCAAGGACATTTTTTTATTTAACAATTTTAAAAAAACATCAGCAAATTCGCTCTGATTCCATTTTTCAAATATCTCATTGTCTTCGTCGGTAAATATATCTTCATCGGTGTCTTTGGATTTCAGTGAAATGAAAAAAAGAAGTGTTTCAACTTGTTTAAGAAAAAACCATCTTTGAGGACTGAATTCTAAAAACTCTGAATGGTGGTCTTTGATCCACTTTGAAGTTTTAGTCTGAGGATAAGACTTAAGCTCTTTAATGCATTTTAAATACTGTGATTGGTATCGTCGCTTAATTCGTGATTTTAATTTGGAATATGTAGTAGTCGAAAATTGCATAAAAAAATGGCTGGGAAGGTCGGACTCGAACCGACGACCAACAGATTAACAGTCTGCTGCGCTACCAACTGCGCCACTCCCCAACAATAGTCAAAAGGTCCGTATTTTATAAACCTCGCAAAATTATATGTCCAGACATCTTTTGGGTACTTTAGGCGGCATATTTGCGATTAAAAGACTCAAGTTTTCCATAAAGGTGACCGATATAGTCAAGGAAGAGGTTATTTGTGACTAAATCGTATGTACTTAAAGCATTAAGAATTTTAGGACTAGAAGAGATACTAAAACTATCAAAAGCTGCTTTTGTGAAGCCCGTTTTTATGAAAAGGGCAGCTGGAGAGGACTTAATTGTTTGGAGCGATGCCCCAGAAAATATTGATAAGCCAGAAGGGCCTACTTTAAATGATGGGACAGTTCTCCCGTTCAAAAAAAAGCAACCACCTCCCTCAAGCTTTCTGGAGCCAGCATCCAATAGTGAAAAAGCTCCGGCCAGTTTAGCAGAAGCACCCTGCAACATTCAGTCATCAGAATTTATATTATGGAACAGGGAGCAAACAAAGACGACAAGCTCTCCAGTTCTTAAAAAAGAAGCAGCTAAGGAATATGCAAAATCAACTGAGATGTACGTCGTGAAAACATCTACCATTGAAGGTAAGGACAAAATTCGATTTGCTGATACCAATGGTGTGCTCGTCAATAAAAAGCAAGCTTAGCTAAATGGTATAGCAGATATTTTTTGTGGGGTTGATAGACCTAATTTATCTATAATTTTAGGGTCCATTGAAACTTGACCATCACCGTGGACCTGTAATTGTGTTCTAAAAGCAAAGAAGTCATATTCAGGATGAATTACGTTAATTAAAACTTCTCTTGTGTCTGCAGGATTAAAGCGATTTGCAACTAATTGTCCGGTAATTTTTTCTTTTATTGGTTTAATATCTTTTAGTGGACATCGATAATGTGGTCCTCCATCAAATGGATCAACTTCTAAAGTGTACTTGAACCCAACGTTTTCGAGCATGCGTTTAACTGGCTCAGTTTCTTTCCCTACCTTACCGATGGATTCTCTTGCCTCCATTGGAAGTAGAGTTTGGTAAATGTTTTCAGAGGGAAATAAGCTGAGAATAAATTCTTTATTACTTCTACTTAAGACATCAGCTTCATGATAATTCATATTGAAAAATCTGCGTCCGACTGCCTCCCATAGAGGAGAATTACCAAGTTTATCAAGTGGGGGCATGAGTTCTGAGTGAATCATAGGCTTAAAGCGATTTTGATTTTCTGCCATGTATAAAAAACGTACGAAAGATAATTGCTTACCTAGTTTTTCCTTATGACCACGAAATTCAGGGTTAAGAATTAACCCACCAATTTCAGTTGGACCATTTGTGTCCAGCCCGAGTTTTAAAGTACCATGAACAAATCCAGTGTTAATGGTCTGTGAAAATTTTGATTCTTGTCCGACAGTTAAATAAAAATGTGGCTCCTCATCCGTCCCATGTTGGGCGTGAATCATTGAAACGCCAAGGACTTCGTCCCTTTCTTCGTCTTCTAAAACAAAGATATAGTAGTTCTCAAACAAGTTCTTACTGGGATTATGAAAGCTTTGAATGGAGCTATCAATTTTGGCCCTAATGAGATCTTCGTCAGGTGGAAGATTAATAAACGTCATAATATTACTAAGTTTATAAAGATTTTTTAAATCATCAGGGCGAACGGATCTTAGAACGTACATTTAGGGCCCCCGTGAGACTACTTTTTCCAATTCAACAAGGCCTGAAAGTGGAAAGTCCCATGTTAGAATCAAGTCGTAATTTGTTTGAGTAAGGTTTCCCTGAAATCCATAGTTGGAAAGCCATTGGGCTTCTTTTTTAAGTGGATAGTAGCCGGGAAAGTCTTGTTCTATCAATAAACCATAATTATCAAAAAGTGTATGAAGACGTCCATGAAACCGAGTCCATTTTCCCGAGGGGCCCCATAATTCTGTACTTAACGCATAATCCAACCAAATTGGTAAAGCGTGGTGATGAAGCTGAAAACTGCCAAATAAGTTTTGAACAAGCTCCGATTTTGAAAGATGGACTGACCCTATTTGATCAAAATGAATAATTGCTTCTAGAGTATTTCCTTCTAGAAAACGGTAAACCTGCCATGGATGGCCCTGATAACTTTTAACACCTTTAACGCTGGCCTCTGCTTCTTGTTGATTTTTATAGGATACAAGATGCCAAGCTGACGAGTTGGATCTAAAAGTAAGATCTTCTGATGAATGCTCAAATGTATATCTGCACTTAATTAAAGCTGGATGTAAGAGATTAAATAATGGACCAAGACCGGTTAATTGATATTTATTTGGTCTATTCTGCACTTGGTTTAATAGTTCACTCGAAAACCAGGAAAGATCGGCTTCGCTAACAGGTTCTTTTATCCGAGGTGTCATTATACTGTTATCCTTGATTTACTTCTAACCGGTGAGTGATAATAACCCACACTCTGGAGGATACTACTATAGAAAACGCCTTGAAAACCTTTGAAGATTTTTATCTTAAAAAGGATTATCCCAACGCCATTCTAGCACTCGAAAAAAATCAGCACGATATCAATACGGGCCTGTGGCACTATAATATGGGTATAGCAATGGGGCAGATGAATAATTGGCCGATAGCACGTTTTCATTTTATACTTGCCGAAGAAAGTGGTCTTCATTCTAAAGAATTGATTCAGAATCAGCATTTCGTTGAAGAGAAATTAGAAACGAGTCGTCTTGAACAACCACTTGGCACTTCTGATTATATAATTAAAACAGGTCTCATCGCATCAGATGGTCCACTTCTGAGCCTTGGTTTTTTGATTCTCGTATTTGGTTTGTGGCTTTTTAAAAAAAAGCCCTCGTTGAAATCTGCTGTGTTATTCGTTATTGCTGTTGCATGTCCTCTCATGTTGGATTTGTGGATAGATTCTTGGCATCGTAAGATTGTTACAACGACTAAACAAATCTATGAAGGTCCTTCAATATTATTTGGAGTCAAAGGTGAACTGCCTCAAGGACTAATAATTATGACTGATACTAAAGGTGATTGGGAAAAAATTATATTTCCCTCCAGATTTTCAGGCTGGATAAAATCTGATGGTTTGAAACGTTTGGAGCTGAAATGAGTTATGAAAAAGAGTTGATGGATAAAGTTCAAAAGGGTGAGATCCTTCCAGACAAATTAGATATCCCCATTTTGAAATATTTATGGGATGCAAGTCCACTTGGTTTCGGCGCAAAAGAGAATATACGTTCATTTTTTAAGAAAATTTCCATACTTAATTCTTTTAGTGATAATGAAATTCGCTTATTTACTAAATTTCTACATCGCCGAGAGTTTATTGCCAACGAAGTTATTTTTCGACAAGGCGATTCCGGCTATGGGTTTTATTTTATATATGACGGCTCAGTTAACATATATGCAAACCACTTAAATAATAATATTGAAGAGCGTGGTGATTTAATTATACGGCTTGATCGTCGACAGTACTTTGGAGAAATGGGATTACTTGAAGATTTTAATCGCCGCAGCGCTACAGTTATTGCTAATGAAAACACCGTTCTTTTAGGAATATTTAAGCCTGACCTCGAAAAAATGCTTGAGTTTTATCCAGTCCTTGGAGCTAAGTTTTTGCGAGAAACGGCTCTAATTATGGCAAATAGGATGGGTCAACTTACCAGAGAAGTAATGTCGCTGAAGAAAAAGATTAAAGAATTAGAAAGTCGAGTTTAAGTATGCATCGTAATTTAAAAATAAAGCTCTTTCTGTTTTTCTTCCTATTGTTCGCAACAATTCTATTTGCTATTTTATTTCCGAGACTTACTCTGCCTTTTGGTTTTTCTTACATAGTATATTTAATGTCGAAGCCACTAACTTCGCTACTAATGACGGGTTCTAAAAAACAGCGATTCTTTTTCTCAACGCTCTTAATACTTGGCGTGAGCTTATCTCTTTTGCCACTGTTTGCTGCCTTCTACAATATTGATACGGATTTTAGTGAGTTTTCAAGACAATTACCTGAGGTCCAAAAGAACTTGCAGGATAAGTATTTTGTTTTTAAAGTGTATATCTTTGAAAAGTTTGGTTATCGTTTGAATATTGATCCTGTAACTTTTATGGTTAAGAAACTTGAAAAAGGTGGAACACTCCTTTTGTCTCAAATACCCAATTACTTATCATCATTCTTTGAATGGATGCTTCTTGTTCCCATGTTTCTATACTTTTTATTTTTTCAAAGTGGAAAATTTGGCTCTAAGCTTGTTGCCGCTATTCCCAATTCAATATTTGAAAAAACATATGTGCTCTTCTCGCAATTCAATACTAAGTTTGGTGAATACATTATTGCGAAGTTTATTGAAGCCACTATTTTAGGAACCAGTGTAACAATTGGGTTGTGGGCGATAGGGTTTCCCTACCCATTCGTATTAGGGTTTATTGCTGGGTTAACAAATATATTGCCATATATAGGCCCTGTTTTAGGCTTCATTCCAGCATTAATAATCGCCCTTCTCACGCATGACCCTAAAACTTCGATGCTAGCAATGTGCCTAATTTATCTAATCGCTAACCTGATTGATATGATTTTAGTCTTCCCGCTACTCGTTTCAAAAGTGGTTGATCTTAACCCTATTATTGTAGTCGTAAGTGTTATCGTAGGCGGTCAAGTTGGTGGTGTGGTTGGAATGATTGTGATCATTCCATTTATTGCATTTTTCAAATTATTATTTCAAGAAATCTATAAAGATCTCTCGGTTCAGCTATGAGGAATTTAATGAAATTTTTAGCTCTGTTGATTTTAGTTATTTCTTGCTCATCTGATAAACCCAAGGGAAGAACCGAGGCTGAAGTTCTTTTTAAAGAAGCCGAAGAATTAATTTCTGCAGAAAGATTTATCCTGGCGACGGAGAAACTTAATGCAATAAAAACCCAACATCCATACTCTTTTTACGCTACACCTGCAGAACTTATGCAAGCGGATATTTTATACAAGCAGGAGAGCTTTGTAGAAGCTGCTGCTGCCTATTTATTATTTCGAGATTTTCACCCCAAGCATGAAAAAATACCTTATGTGATTTTTAGAATTGCTGACTCTTTTTATAATCAGATTCCAGACACTATTGACCGCGATCTTGAACCAGCCCTTGAATCCATTAAGTACTATGAAGAGGTTGTGGCGAAATATTCCGACTCCAGTTACAAGAAAAAGGCTGAAAAAAGAATTAGTGAAGCTAAAAAGATGTTAAGACAGAAAGACGAGTATATTGCCAATTTTTACTTTAAAACTGCCAGTTTTGCACCGGCCAGGTACTGGTATTTAGACATCCTAGAAAATCATCAGGACAAGTCCACAAGAAATCATGCAATGCTTAGAACGATCCTAGCGACTTTGGAGTTAAAAGAATGGCAGCCTTGTCTTGATTACATAGAAAAGTTTTACCAATTAGTTGATAAAGTGGCACAGTCCGAAATAAAATTAGCTAAAGATACATGCAAAAAAGAACTTTAACAGGGGTAAGCTTTTGGAGAACGTCAAAATGACTGATTTACTAAAAAAAGCAAAAGATTCATTTCAAAAGAATGACCTGAAAACGGCCGGTTTATTACTAAATGAAGTTATCGATCAGAATCCAAATTCAACAGAAGGATTTTTTTATTTAGCTAATGTCTTTCACGTGAAAGGAGAACTTGGGAAGGCCATAAAGGCTTTCAGCAGAGTTCTCGAACTTGATCCTAATCACACAGATGCTGCAATCTCTCTTTCGGTAATTTATAACGATATCGGCAAATACGAAGAGGCAAAAGTAATTTTTGAAAAAGCCAATAACCAGATAAAAAACACTCAAGGCCAAGGACTCTCAGATCCTCATTTAAATAAAAAGTTCTCATTGAGGCATTATGAATTGGCAGAGATGTATGCCTCATATGGTCGTTATGACGAAGCTCTTTTTGAATACAATAAATCATCTACGTTGGATCCTGATAATCTCGAAATTCGAATTAAGATCTCTAAGAATTATTCTAAAAAAGGTTTCATTTCAAAAGCGTTGGAAGAGCTTAAGCGATTAAAAAATGAGCAGCCTGGTTATATGCCGGCCAGAATTGCAATTGGTCTACTATATTACGGAAATGGTAATATTATTGAAGCACAAGCTGAATGGCAAAATGTGTTAAGCCGTGAGCCAGGACATCCTGAGGCCACAATGTATGTTGGGCTATCTCGTGGTGCCACAGAAACAACTATTTCTTTGTCATAATCTAAAATTTGTAGATAAAAAAAAGCCCTCTTGCGAGGGCTTTTTTTATTTAAGCTTTTATTTAATACTATTGAGCTTCAAGAGTTCTTATAAGTGTTTTAACACCTTTTAAGTCACCAGATTCTACTACAATGCTTGGCTCATAAGATGAACGTTTACTGTCATCAGATGAAAAATTCATTATGTATGTTTTTAATTCTTTGTACATTTCATGTTTTACAGAAAGCTTTGAATCTTGAAGAACAATTTGTTTTCCAATTTTCTTTGAAGAGTTAATAACAATTGGTGCTTTCAAGTTCGCAGACATTTCAGTAACCGTAGCAGGAATTGTTAAAATACTATAAAGCTTAGCTGTCTGAAGTGAATCAAGATCTAGTCCATTTAAATCAGCAGGTAGAAGTTTAGCAATATAGTCAGGCTTAAAGATTTTAGGCTCGATAATTGGGAAGGCAACTTTATCATCTTCTGTTGATTGGAGCCAAAGTATTAAAGTGCTATCGCCCGGATCTACTACGAAGAATTTTTTGAGGTTTTCAAAACCAAAAAGCCCCTCAGCAAATGTGACGAGATCAGCAGGGCTAACTTCAAGTTCCCCAAATCTGGTGGTTTTGACTTTCACGGATATCCTCCAAAATAAAATGGTAAGGTATTCTTACCATAACACTTTGATGGTACCAGTCAAATGATTAAATGATCAAGGGGGGAGAAATTATTTCTTCTTCAGTTCTTCGCCAAGGCGCGCAATATCACTCATGCTTGCTTGAACTGCTTCAGTGTTTTGATCCTGAATCGCTTGGTAAACTTCCTCGCGGTGGATCTTGGTTTCTTTTGGCGCTTTAATTCCTAGGCGAACTTGTTTGCCCTTGATTTGCACTACAACAATCTTGATATTATCATCGATTGCTATGCTTTCGCCCAGCTTCCGTGTCAGAACTAGCATGTTGATCCTTGTCTATCGTGTCAAGAATTTTTGACTTCACTCAAAAAAGTTTCTGTTTCGATGGTTTACGCTAGTTTGATGGGATTAATCAAGAAAATTTAAGAAAAAAGTTAAGATTATGTAAGATTTACTACCTAAGGAAGTCCATGAGACCAACATTCATCAAATTTGAACTAGCTTTATAGGTTGCCTTAAGGACGGCCTGCTCTTTTTGAAGATCTGTCATGAGTTCTGCAACGTCGGCGTCCTCGATCTTGCTCTTGTGCGCCTCGTTCAAAAGCTTGGTCTTTTCAATATTTAGCTCGGAGTTGGATATCGTATTAGTTAGGGCGCCAATCTGGGTTCGCATAGTGACCATGCGTTCCGTGCTTCTGTCTAGACGTTCAAGGAGCCCTTGAATGATTTGAGGGTTATCCGTTAAAAGAGCGTTCTCTAGTGAGCGAAGTTCATCAAATATACTGACTGCAACGGTTTCCTGGGTATCAGGAGCAGTAGATGCAGGGGTTCGATGAAGACCTTCAGTGTTCACATCAAGTCCTGGAGGAGTGATGTCTAGATCCTCTTTAGCGACTGGTCTTTTTTCTTTGGAGAAGAAAAGATCTTGCCCGTTAATGTTCATGGGAATGAAAACGTCTTTGTTTATTTCAATATTTATTTTATTTTGATCGCCGCTGTATTTTCCGTCTAGGTCAAAAGGACGAGTTAGAACTTTTTGTCCGGCAAATAAATAGCGGTTTCCAATTCTCTTATTGGCAAGGCCTAAAACTTGCTGTCGCATTTGATGAATTTCTTTTGAAACACCTTCACGCATTTGAGGACTATTAATCGAAGAAGCCTGGCCAATAGCAATCTCTTTGGCCTTAACTAAAATGTCAGTCATCTCTTCTAATATATTTTCAGTATATGAGAGGTGAGTGTGGGCAAAGTTTAAGTTACGAAGATATTGATCAGCATCGACGTTTTGAGACCGAATCGCCATTAATTCAACGTTCCCTAAAGGATCATCGGAAGGCTTAGACACTCTTTTAAGCGTCGATCCTTTGAGTTGTAGGTCTTCAACTTTGCTCTTGGTTTTACCAACAGCATAGTTGATTGCATTGACCGATGAATTTTCAGAAACCCTACTCATATTTCATGCCTTATGGGAGTAAACCCAAGACTGCTTTAAACATTTCATCAGATGCTTTAATAACCTTTGCTGAGGCTTCATACGCATTCTGGTAGCGAACCATGTTCGTTGCCTCTTCATCCAGTGAAACCCCTGACAAACGTTCTTTAAAAGATTTTGCCTGAGCAAGAATTCCTGATGATTGCTCACCTTCAATTTTTGATTTACCTGCTTGTAAACCGATATTTCCAACTGATTTTAAGTATTGTTCTTCCATGCTAGTGGTACCACCACCAAGCACTTTCTCATGTTGTAGTTTAGATATTGCTAAAGCTACGCGGTTATCACCTGGCTTGTTGGCCTCTAATGCAGCCGCAATATTGTTAACGTCTTCCTTGATATCATCAGAAAGATCGATGTATTCAGCGGCACGTTTCAAATCAAGTGGTTCTTTAAAAAAGTTAATACCGGTTACTTTTTTCTGGGCAGCATTAGGAATTGGATTTCCTTGTGCATCAGTGGGAACTGGATGGTTGGCAAATCCACGTCTGTGAATCGAATTTGTAGCAAGAACTAGACCGTGGGCCAGCTCATCTAATTGCTTCTCAAGACTTTCAACTTCATCCGTGCGAGTTTTTAAAAGACCGCCAAGAGATCCGCCCTTTAATTTTTCAGAAAATGGAATACCTGGACGGTTAGCAAAGAATATTTCGGCATCACCTTTATCAACTGAAGATGAGCCCTCTTTTATTGAGGTCCCGGACGCCAATTCTTGTGACAACCCGCCGGCAACGATTGATCCAACGCCTTCGACGCCAACAATAAACTGATTTTGGTTATCTGTGTAAACTTGTATAGGGAAAAACTCTGCAAGAGTTCTTAGGCTGTTGTCACGTTGATCCCGTAGATCATTCGCCATACTACCGGATACTTCTTGAATATTAATTTCTTTATTTAGTCTGGCTATATTACCCGCTAGTTGATTAATTTCTTGAACAGAAAGATTAACTTTTTTGTTGATTCCAGCACGAACCTGATCAAGGCTTCCCTGAATACGGTGAAAGTCACCGACAACAATTTTAGCATTTTCTTTAACAACGGTTCTTACTGTTTCATTTTCTGGCTGGTTACTGAGTTCTCTCATTGAGTTGAAAAAGCGGTTTAAAACTTTGTTCATACCGTCTGAATTAATCTCATTAAAAATTTCTTCCACGTGTCCTAATTGGAGAGAACGTTCTTCGTTAAATTTGTGGCTAGTAATAGAATTATTTAGCTTTTTGTCTACCAGTTCATCATGAGCTCTGCGGATACTCTGAATTTCAACCCCGGAGCCAATTACGTAATCCCCTTCACCAAGGGAAAAACCGGTTTCAGATCTCACTTCTTGACGTGAGAAGCCCTCCGTATTCGCGTTGGCTATATTGTGCGAAGTAGTCGACATCGACTGTTTCGCTGTAAAGAGGCCTGATTTACCAATACTTAATAAGTCTGAGCCCAATCCTTGGTCCCTTGGCTTTTATCGCCCATTAGCGCGAGTCATTCCGTCCGCGCCATAAGTTGAATATGTTTTTTTGCCTGTGAAGCCTTGTTTGATTTCACGCAAAGAGAGCATTGCTCTATTTAAGAACATCTGATTCTTTTTGTTTTGTTCTTGGATCTTTTGAACAATATCAATTAAAAGAGCATTTAAATTTTTAAGTGCAGGCATTGCTGAACTTTGATCGATTTCAGAAAACACAATTAGAAGATCAGAAGATTTAAAAATATTCTTAGTAAATATTTTACTCGTATTAATACTTTCGATTAAGTCTTTACGCTCATATTCAAGGGCGCTAATTTTCCTGATGATTTCCTCTTTAAGAGGTAGAGCATCTTCAAGCTTGTCCACATCACTAGAGAGGAGAGTAAGGTACTCATCGCAAGTAAGATCATAAAGCTCTTTATGAAGATGACAAAAACCTTCCCAGACGCTCACCACGCTATGGTAATAAAGTTTTTTCTCATCTAGACGTAAATCCATTTTTTAGACTCCTTAGTACTCTGAAGTAAGGATTTTGTCGGCAAGACCGTCATAATCAACTTCGTACGTACCAGCTGCAATTTGGGCTTTAAGACGAGCAATCTTTTCTGAGTTATCTTGCTCTGGTGCGTTCATTGCTGCTTTTTTAATTCTAGCAAAGTCCTTTACACCGTCTCCAATGTTTACTTTTGCATCGGCCCCAGTTCTATCCATTATCTCTGTTGTGCGTTCAGGAGAATTACCATTGGCCACATCAATTTGAGTTCCCACTTTGCCTGTTTCAGCTTGAGCAGAACGACTCTTAGGGAAAAAAGTTGAACGTGTATCAATACTACTCATTTGTATTCTCCTTCATGGATACTTTAGTCATTCCTTGACTAGGCACCGTGACTTGCGCGTTTTTTAAATAATGCTTCATATGTTCTGGCACAATCTGATCGAGAATGACTTTTTTCACTCCCAAACCGCTATCTGATTTTGCCATAAGTTGTGCTCTTTCGTAATCAAGCAAAGAATTATAATACTCCATTGGAGATGAATCCGGCGTCTCTTTTGGAATCGCTTTTCTCATTTCAGCTAACATGTGGGATGTAAAATTCGCTTCCATACCCTCAGCAATTTCTTCAAATGGCTTGATGGGACTTGTTGGCTTTTGAGCGGGTAGAGTTTTGAAATCTGAAGTGACTTTCACTCGGAACCATCCTGGTTTTTTAACCCCATCATCCTGATGAGATTCTATCTAAAAGTGTAGCATTTTTTGGGGTCGGAGTGTTAGGTTAAAACTTAACAGGGAAAAATTGGCCGGGTGTCTTTTTGACACCCGCATAAAGACTAGATAAGTTCGATTTCAGCAAGTAGGGAACCGTTGGCTTTTAGGGCCTGGAATATAGATATGAGATCTTCTGGAGTCGTACCTAAAGCATTCAAAGCTTTCACTAAGTCATTAATAGTAGCCGTTTGTTCCATTGCCTGAATGACTCTTTTACCAGAGTTTTCATCTCCACCTTTAACTTCTAAGACCATGTCACGATGGCTAACTGCTGATTTTTTTAAAACAATATCACCGCCCGCAACTAGAGTTCCAGTGCGTTCATTAATAACGATCTTAGCGAAAGTGTCGGAAATGACTTTATAGTTTTCAATGTTAGCAATTAACTCAACTACTTTACGTTCGTAATAAGTTGGAATGATCACATCAATGGTTGTCGCATCAGCAGCTGTCGCGTATTTCCCACCGAGTTCTTGATTGATTGTTTTTTCTATTCTGGCGGCTGTTGTGAAGTCAGGATTGTTTAACGCCATACGAACAGCTTTTTTATCATTGAATGACATTTCAACTTCTCTCTCAATGATTCCGCCGTCAGGAATACGACCGGTTGTTGCAAGTTTTTTCCCTTTATCTAGACCACCGATAGAAAGAGCTCCATTAGCCACAGCATAAATCTGTCCATCACCACCCTTGAGAGGTGTTACAAGAAGAGTTCCACCTGCTAGAGATGTTGCATCGCCGATCGAGGAAATGGTTACGTCTAACTTCTGTCCAACTCTTCCGAAAGCAGGAAGTTTCGCCGTTACGATTACAGCTGCGACGTTTTTAGAAGTTACTTCTTTTTGGGGATTTAGACCTAGAGTCTGAAACATTTTTTTAAGCGAGGTGTTTGTAATTTCGCCGCCGCCATCGCCTGATCCATTAAGACCTATGACAAGTCCATAACCAACCAGAGGATTCTCTCTTACACCCTTAATAGTTACCAGGTCCTTAAGACGGCTGGAAGCGCCCATTACTGGTAGAGTAAGAGCGCAAAGAATAATTGAGAGAAATCTTTTCATTGGTTTTGCCTTATAATAAAGACTCGGGAGTCTAATAATCTGTCCGAGTTTACGTAATCATTTTCTAATATATCTTTTCTTGAAACAAGACCCTGGATTTCAATGGATTGTTTTTCCTTTTTGAAAATAACATCCTTTCTACCGCGAAGAAGGATATAGTCTTTACTAATTTCCTCCATTACTGTTCCAGAAATCTTATCATAAACTTTCATGTCTATTTCGTCTTCTTTAGGCGCTGCAGTTGCTGCCTGAGCTGAAGCTGCCGGATTTTTATCATCTTTCTTTCCAGCATTGGTAACTTTTTTAGGCCGATCAGGAAATACACGTTTCAACTCAGATGAAATTTGATTTCTTAGGCTTTCTAAAACATTAATGATCACCATGTCGCCAGTGTGTTTATCATTTTGATACGTAAACAGTGAAGAACTCGCTCCCTGATTGGCCCATAAGCTACCCCCACTGCCTGCGTCTACGAAGTCATCTGCTTTGTAACGTTGTGGACGATATTCACGTTTTACAGGTGGTTTTAATTGACCGGATGGCCCCCCATCGCTCATAGAAAAAGTACGAGGATCTTTTATGGGACGCTTGTCGCCATTGACGTCAAAGCGATTTTTATAAGGAGCATAATGTTCACGCATACCTTGTCTCGTATCACCCTGAGCTACTTTATCTTCACGATCAATTTGTCGGTGAATATTATTTACGTAGTTGGAGCATGAAGTGAAAATAAAAAGAAAACTGAGAATTAAAATTTTCATAATTCGACTAACACTTTGTTAATATCAATGACTTTACCAAGATATTTTTTATTTTTTTGAGGATGGTAGACTTCAACCAATTCACCTATTGTTCCGTTGCTTCGACTTATACCCTGAGTTTTTATACGCACCATCTGGTTTTCTAAAACCACGTCAGTTTTAAGGCCGGCTCGCACTAGATTGATTGCATTTAAGTCGGAAGCTTTTAGGATTTCACCAGCTTTAATTGGCTTGTTCGTTTTGTAGAACTTCAAGCTCTCCATATCAGTAATGATATCTGTATGAGGTATTGATTCTATATATTCTTCTTTAAGAATATCAGAATCATTTAATGAACTAAATGAAGCAAGCGGAGAAGTTAGCCTATAAGCTTTTACCATTTTTTTAAAATCAGCAGTCGCTAATACTGATTGCCTTGTGCCATCAAAACCTATAATTGTTACATTTAAAGGCTGTTGAATCCCGTAAAGACAAGCAGAACAACTTATTTCAATCTTGTCTCCTGCAGAAAGTGACAAGATTCCCGGCATATTAACTGATGCTGTTTCCTTGACCTGAACGCCAGCTGGCAAAGGTATTTGATCTCGTATCATTGCTCGAAATTGATGGACAACGACGGATAAAGGCATAATTTGTAAATTATGGCCTCTCATACCCATCATTTCTTTTAATTGATAAGATGCAATTCTACCCTGAAGACTTGTTACTATCTGGTGAAGGTCATCAGTAACATTGGAGTTACAGTCTTTAGTTTTATAAACGTTCTCACCGCTCTTATCATTGCTAAACACAACCATTTGGTAGGGAAGTTCAACCTCACATGAGAAGGCTGATTGAATTATGAGGGTTAAAAAAAATAGCGCATATTTCATATTTTATCTTATGTTGTTAACGGTTTGTAACATTTGATCTGCGACGCCCATAACTTTTGAATTCATTTCATAAGCACGCTGCGCCTTAATCAAATCAGTCATTTCATTCATCACGTTAACGTTTGAAGTTTCAATTGCTCCTTGCATGAGCATGCCTGAACCATTCTGGCCTGGAATGTTTTGCATTGCTTGCCCACTTCCAGCAGTTGCTCCCATAAGGTTTCCACCCTCCGAACGAAGTCCAACCGGATTAACAAATGTAAATATTGGTACCTGCCCAAGATTAATTGGTTCGACTGATTCTCGTGTAAAGGCTTCTACATTTCCGTTCTCTGAAATACTAATTTTCATAATATTTGGTGGAACGACGATACCAGGAAAAACTTTATGCCCAGCACGAGTGACCATGTTACCTTGAGAATCAACGTTGAAGCTTCCATCTCTAGTGTATTTAAGTTCACCAGTTGGACCAATAATTCCTAAAAACCCTTCACCATTAACCATTATGTCATATGGGTTATTAGTCATCTGGGGTGAACCTTGAGAATGAATCTTTCTTGTTGCAGAAACTTTTGCTCCGGACCCGACTTGAAGGCCAACATTATATTCAGAATTTGCAGATGATTTAGCTCCGGCCTCTTGTACTGTTTCATACAAAAGATCATCAAACTCTGTTCTATCTTTTTTAAAACCAGTCGTATTCACGTTCGCAATATTGTTGGATATTGTGTTTACGTTTGATTCTTGTGCGGCCATTCCCGTCGCCGCAGTGTGGAGTGCGCGAATCATATAATATCCCCTTGCTTAAAATTTACCAATTTCGTTTGCAGCTTTACCTGAGATGCTATCGTATGCATTAATGGCTTTTTGAATTGATTCGAAATGGCGATGAGCTTGAATAAGGTCCGACATTTCTTCAATTGCATTTACGTTTGAGCCCTCAAGAAAACCTTGATTTACTGTAGTTTTAATATCAGTTCTAATGACGTTTGCTTCATCTGGTGTGATAAAGAGCGAATTGCCTTCTTTTTTAAGAGCATGCTTATCTGCGAATTCGACAATAGAAAGTTTTCCGATGGAACCACCTTTAGTAAGTAGTTCGCCGTCTAAAGAGACTGTAAGCTTAGAATTTGTTGGAATCTTTACAACGCGATCTTCTGGCTTTGGAAAAGAGTTTATGGAAGCTGGATCTCTAAGGGCTTCAGATGTTGCCTCAAGAGCTCCTAAAACTTTAAACCCTTGATCCGTTACAAGTTCGCTCTCGCGATTTATAGATAAATTTCCTTTTCTGGTAAACCGCACTCCTGTTGGGGTGAGAACCTCGAGAAATCCTTCGCCTTTAAGTGCAACATCCAGCGGATTACTGGTAGGAATAAACTGACCTTGTTCATGAATCGTAAAGTTTCCGTCAACTGCTACCATGGCGTTTTCTGCACCTTGTGTATGATAAAAATCTGCAGGAGAAAATTCTTTTCGGGGAATATCTATATCTTGCACGCCTTGTGTGAAGGCAGTTAGATGTTCTTTAAAAACAAGCTGATCTTTTTTAAAACCAACAGTATTAGCATTCGCTACATTGTTAGCAATTGTTTCAACTTTACGTTGCTGGGCCAATTGGCCTGATAGTGGTACCCAAATATTACTCATTGTCTCCTTCGTCCTGATGGAGTGGGCTAAAAATGCCCTCATAGGCAATTTTAGCAACCCCTGTGCCAGAAACCTAGCAGGGCAATTTACTCCATTGCAATATAAGTGTCTGATACCTTGTCGAATGCCGGATGCATATGGGACGATATGGGTGTCAAAACGACAACGGAGATCTTTATGACCGGCAAAACTGACACAGATTTTGAGGCCTCACTAAAAAAACTTGAACAAATTGTCCGAGAACTTGAGTCGGGTGATACGAGTTTAAATGAAAGTTTAAATCAATTTGAGGAAGGCATCGTCTTGTATAAGCAATGTCGACAGACTCTTGAAGGTGCTGAGAAAAAAATTAAGATCTTGAGTGATAGCCTCAAAGAAATTGATTATAAAGAGTAATTCTTTCATTCTGCTCAAAAAGCCTTAAAATACTCATCAAAGCTGTTCAAACGAAGGAATGTTCTTGAAACGTTTAGTGAAAACTCTCGCAGTTCTAGCGGCCCTTGCCCTTTTGGGGATAATTGCCGTATTTGGGATGTTCTTTTTTATCTCCCATGACTTACCCCAAATTAATTCACTTAAAGATTATAACCCTCCAATGAATTCAAGGATTATGTCCCGTGATAATGAAGTTTTATTGGAGATCGGAAATGAAACTAGGGACGTTGTTCCTTTTGATAAAATTCCAAAAAGAGTAGTGGATGCATTCTTAGCAGCAGAAGATGACAACTTTTATAATCATGAAGGCATTGATTACGTAGGTATCTTGCGTGCATTTATTGTAAATTTAAGAGAGGGTAGACTTGTTCAGGGTGGATCTACAATTACTCAACAGGTGGCAAAGTCATTTCTTTTAACAAAAGAAAGAACAATTTCCCGAAAAATAAAAGATCTATTGTTGGCGCGCAAAATTGAACAAAAGTTTACTAAAGAGGAAATTCTTTTTCTCTATCTTAACCAAGTGTATTTAGGTGGTGGTTACTATGGAGTGAAAGCTGCTTTTAAAGGCTATTTTGATAAAACTCTTGAAGCAGCAACTCCTGCGGAGTGTGCTTTAGTCGCAGGTCTTTTAGTGGCCCCAGGTAGATATTCACCATACGTAAACCCTCAGTACGCGAAAGTACGTCAGAATTACGTTTTAAGGAGAATGTTCGATACTAAGAAAATTAATGAAGAAGAGTATCAGTCCGGACTCAAAGAAAACCTTAAAATGCGGATAAGAATTACCAATGAGTTAAAAGGTGGACATTTTACTGATTGGATTCTTCAAGAAGTGATGAAATCAGTTGGAAGTGATGAATTTCTAACACAAGGTTTTACGGTTAATACAACAATGGACTGGAGCCTTCAAAAAAATGCAGAGAAAGTAGTTAAAGAGCGAGTTAAAGAGCTAGATAAAAGACAGGGTTTTAAAGGTGGAGTTAGAAACTTAAAAGATGATGTTGAGATAACTCAGTTTATTACTGAGCAACGCAAGAAGATTTTACGTGATCAGTCATCATTCTTCACATTTGATGTGTCGGGAAAAAATATTTATGAATTTCATGAAGATGAAGATGCCCTTCAAAAAAACCTATCATACTTTGAAGAGGAAAAATCAAAATTAAATGAAAGATTTAAAAGTGTAATAGATATAGGAAATGCACAGTCAGATTCATTTAGCGATTTTTTACAAATTAATAAAACCTATTCTGCTGTGGTTCTAGAAGTGGACGATCTAAAAAGAATAATTCTTGCTGAAATAGCAGGAGCGAGAGTCATAATTCCTGAAGGCGGTTTTTCGTGGGCACATGAAAGGAAGTTTGGAGAAAATGCAGTTTATTTTGGACCTCAGAAAACACCATCAAAGATTGTTAAGAGAGGCGATGTAATATTGGTATCTATTCAAAAAAAAGGGATTGGTTCTGATCAGTTAGTCCATTTAGATTTTTTGAAAAAATTTAAAGATCCTTCAATTAAGAACCTACTTTCAAAAAATAAATTTTTAGAAGGTGCTCTGGATCAAGAACCAGAGGTAGAGGGCGCTCTAATTGCATTGAATGTAACAAATGGCGAAATTATTTCAATGGTTGGGGGAGTGGATTTTCAAAAATCACAGTTTAATCGCGTGATTCAATCGTCAAGACAGCCTGGTTCTGCATTTAAACCATTTATTTATGCTGCAAGCTTAGAGAATGGTTATAACCCCTCATCCATATTGATGGACACTCCTCAGGCACTTGGGGGAGTTGATGATTCTTTAAGTTGGAAACCACGCAACTATGATGGAGATTTTAAAGGGCCTATGACTTTAAGAAATGCACTTGAGGTTAGCCGTAATATTCCAACAGTTCGATTAGTACAGGATCTTGGAGTTGATAAAATTCATAGTTTTGTAAATCGGTTTCATATGCAAACGGAATTACCAAAAGATATGAGTCTTTCTCTAGGCTCATTTGGAATTAGTTTGGTTGAATTGACTAAGGCCTATGCAATTTTTCCAAGCGGAGGAAGGGCAGTGAGACTTCACCATATTACATCAATCAGGGATAGAGGTGGAAAGTCCTATACTATTCCTGCAGCAGATCCAGCCTGGCCGACGCAATCTGAGGTTGAGGCTGCTCCTAAAGAGGAAAACCAGGCTGCTGAAGTTGAAAGAAAATCGGGTAATCCTTTTCTCACAAATTTAAATGCTACACAAGTTTTGGATCCAAGAGTCGCCTATATAATGACTAATCTTTTAAGAGGCGTCACTTTGTATGGGACTGGCGCAGCAGCAGGTAAGGCATTGGGTGTGAATATAGGTGGTAAAACAGGAACCACAAATAATTATGTAGATGCTTTATTTGTAGGTTTTTCTTCAAATGTAGTAGTTGGCGCTTGGGCAGGCTTTGATGATAATCGGTCACTAGGTCATGGAGAAACAGGCGCAAGATCTGCACTTCTAATGTGGATTGATTATATGTCCTCAGCAATTAATAAGTTTGGTTCACCAGAGTTTAAAGTTCCTGAAGGCATAACAAACATATTAGTTAATAAAGAAACAGGTAAACCACTAGTTCCAGGTGCTACAGATGGATTTTTAGAATCATTTGCGGAAGGTTTTGATCCAAGTTCAGCTCCTCAATCATTTGAGCAAGGAGATCAACAATCAGGAACAACTCCTCCAAGTATGGAAGATGACGACTATTTCTTGAATCAGTAATATTTTTTGTGAAACCGCCGAATATGCTTTATGACATCAAGGCATGTGCACATTATATATTTGTCGTTACTAAGCTTATCTCTTTTGGGTTATATAGTCCCTGATAAGCATTCAGCATCAACATCAGCAGCAGAAAGATCACCTGCTTCTCTGAATTCCAAAATGATCGGAAATTTAGAAAAAGTCCATGTAGGAGAGGATCGGGATCTCCAATATTATGCAAAAATTGATTCAGGTGCTGAGTCGTCTTCTATACACGCCAAAAACATTTCAACATTCGAAAAGCTAGAAAATGGTCGCCCCGTTTCCTACGTAAAATTTGAAACAACTGATGAGAATTCATTTCATAAAACAATGGTGAGGCCGATTGTAAAGGTAGATGAAGTACGAAGCGCCCTTGGTTCTAATTTACGCTATTTTATTCGCGAAAAAGTTTGGATTGGTGATTCGTCTTACTACGTTAATGTTAATCTCGCTGATAGATCAAGATTAAAAAGAAAATTTTTAATTGGTAAAAATATTTTGGACGAGAACTATATTATTAATACAAACGAAGTTTCCCTCACATCTCATTAATTTCTTATTCCTCTTATGATGTCATCCCTGCTAAGGTCGATGAGATACCATAATGTTCGACGGAGACAAAGGAAGAGCATGACCTTTTACTTTCAAACTTCGCTCACATTGATGAATGTAATTAAAAAAAGTTTTACTCATGTTCCAGAAACAGCAAAAAATTCAGAGAATGAAACTTTTAATAAAAAGCTGGAAGATAAAATTTCTGCAGATGTAAAACAAAAAGTGGGATTCTGGGATGCCCTTGGAGGATGGCTTTGACCCATGACTGTTATGCCAATAATACCTAATGAAATTCCCCATCTTTCCGACGCATCTCCTCAGGATCAAAGGGCAAAATACTCCTCTCAAACTGCGCTTTAAGAAAGTCCTGCTAAATGCCGAAAGGACTCTTATATGGAGGCAAGAATGGATTCTCTCTCCCGTGGTAATCGAAAATTTTATATATTCTTGGGAGCAATTCTTTTTGTTCATGTTGCGCTTATGGCGACTAAAATCCGTGATCATTTATCTGCTACATCTTTTACCCCCTCTGTTAAATCAATTAAGGTACGACTGGTCCAGGAAGCCCTAAAGGAAATGGCCCTTTCACAAAAAAGACAAATTGTTCAATCAGAAGATTCAGAATCGACTGATAAAAAGAAAGATGCTTTTTTGGGCGAAAAAGACAGAAGCTTTGATCGCCAAACAGTGGCAAAGAATATCGATACTTTTAAGCGGGCCGCTCAGGGTGATTCAAGCGTGACACAGAAATCACAAACCAAAGTTTCTGAGGTAAAAAAGAAAGCTGATATAAAAAATTTAAAGCTTTCAGATTTTGGAATAGCCTCGGGAGACCCAACACCCCATAAATTATCCCGTTCTCCAGCAAGTGAATCAGTAAAAGGCATGAAAAATGGCGATCCATTTGCGCAAGGCCTATCCGCAACCAATGATTACGTAGAAGAAGTAACGTTAGGTGATTTTACGCATCTGAATACAGTTGAATATAAATTTTATGGCTTTTACCACCGTATCCGCCAAAAACTAGAGCAGTTTTGGGGCAAAAGTATCCAAGACAAAGCGGAATCTATTTTTCGCTCGGGACGTCGTTTGCCGGCAAGTGATAATCTCATTACTTCTCTTCAAGTTACCTTAAATGAAAAAGGCGAAATTGTTCACGTGAAAATTCTCGGAGCTTCAGGTGTAAAAGAGCTTGATGATGCTGCAATTGAATCATTTAATCAGGCCGGTCCATTTCCAAACCCACCAAAAGAATTACTTGTTAATGGTAAGGCCACAATTGATTGGGGATTTGTTGTTAAATCTTAGTTGGGCGGAGTTCTGAGAAGATTCTTTAAACGATCAATGCCTTCCATTACAACATAATCAGTCCATATAGAATCTAACTCGCGTATAGCTTCAACAACCTGAAGGGCCGCTTGATCACGAGAGATTTTTTGAGTCTCAGCGTATTGTGAAATAGTTTTATTCAAAATTTCGATTACGGGAGAATTGCAAACTTGATTCAATCTTTCTTCAAAAGATTGAGTTACTTTTTTCTCTTTGCTTTTGATGATTGCAGTATTTAAAAGCTGAATAGATTCCATTAAATAAATTCCTCAAAATCTTCAATGCCTGTGGAGCTGCAGTATCTATAAAACTTGGCCTTTCGTAAAGATAGAATTAATTTTAATGCAAATTTTTTACGATGAATTTCTGCGAACGCCGTAGAATGCAGGAAGGCCAAATAAAATTTTAAATTTTAATGTGATGCCTTCCTGTTTAGGTATTAATGAGAGGTGTTACAAAACTCTTGATATTGCTCTGCCGATAAAAGTTTATTTATTTCAGAATGATCTTTCATCTTGACTTTAATTAGCCACGATCCGTAAGCGTCTTGATTAATTTTTTCTGGCGATGCTTCAACATCGTTATTTTTTGCAATAACTTCACCTGAAATTGGAGAATAAAGATCACTGACAGATTTGATAGATTCAACAACGCCGAAAGTTGCACCAACCTTAAGATCTGCTCCAACTTCTGGAACTTCCACGAAAACAATGTCACCCAATGCTGATTGAGCGAAGTCAGTAATTCCAATTGTTACGATGTCGCCCTCTGTTAGGGTCCATTCATGCTCTTTTGTGTAATTTAAATTTGATGGGATATTCGTGCTCATTATTTATGTCCTCCGGTTACAAATGGTTTTTTTACTAATTGGGCTGGATAGGCTTTATTTCGGATATCGATTGAAAATACTTCATCAGTTGGAGCTTTATCAATTTGAATTCGGGCCAGACATATACCTTTGTTAAGAACAACCGATATCGTTCCGCTGGTTACTTGGCCGATCACTTCATTCTTAGCATTGAGAACAGCATACCCTTCACGTGGTATTCCTTTTTCAAGTATTAACTTAACTAGTTTATATTTAGCCGGTTTGCTTTCAAGTATATCTTTACCAATAAATTTTGTTTTTAGAGGTTTAACAGTCCAAGCAAGTCCTGCGTCATAAGGATTGACTTCATCATTGAGCTCATGCCCATACAGCGGATAGCAAACTTCTAGACGTAAAACATCTCGTGCAGCAAGTCCACAAGGAGTCACACCGACGGCCATAAGATTCTTCCATAAATCTTTTATGGTTTGGTGATGCCCAAAAATCTCAAAACCGTCCTCGCCGGTATAACCAGTTCTGGCAAGGATAACCGGATGAGAACCAATACTAGTTTCAAAAACGGAATAATATTCCAAATCAGGAAGTTCATTTACAAAAGATTTTAGTGTTTCTAAGGCTTTAGGACCTTGAAGAGCAAGTAGAGAGAAAACATGTGAAAGATTTGTGAAACTACAATCAAAGCCAGTCTTCTTAGTTTTCATCCAATCGAAATCTTTTTCAATGTTGGATGCATTGACACAAATCATGACTCTTCCTGGCGCAATCTTGTAGACAATTAAATCATCCACAACCGTACCGTTTTCACGACACAGTGGAGAGTAGACAGCCTTTCCTGTAGGAGCGTTTAAAATATCATTGGTAACCAGATAATCAGCAAAGGCTTCAGCGTCTTTGCCTTCAATAAAAAACTCGCCCATGTGCGAAACATCAAAGACGCCGACGCTATTTCTCACGGCCAATGCTTCATCTTTTACAGATGTATACTGGACTGGCATTTCCCAACCAGCGAAGGGAACGATTTTTCCGCCAAGTTTTACGTGCTCGTCATACAGGTTAGTTCTAAGAAGCTCAGACATATTTATCCTTTAATTTTAATTTCAGTTGCAGAGATTAGATTTTCAATGAGTGAGACCACAGTCATTGGTCCAACCCCGCCCGGTACAGGAGTCACCCCACCCGCAACCTGAGCGACATCTGGACCGACATCTCCAGTAAGTTTCCCATTCAAGGTATTCATCCCCACATCAATGACAATTGTTTTTTTGGCAGGGTTTAAGTGTTTCGCTTGAATGAAATGCGTTTTCCCAATGGCCGATATCAGGATATCTGCGGTCTTAGTTATCTCTTCCAGGTTCTGAGTTTTCGAATGAGCAAGAGTGACAGTGGCATTTAAATTGGAAAGTAACATGGAAAGAGGTTTACCCACGATTAAGCTGCGTCCAATTACTACTGCATGTTTTCCTGCAATTTCAACTCCGTAATATTTAAGTAAATAAATAATACCTTTAGGGGTGCAAGGAACCAGCAATTTGAGATCAGTACTTCCAGTGTAGATTCTTTGGGTATTTATCCCATGAAAACCATCAATATCTTTAGACGCAATAACTAAATTGGAGAGTTTGAGCTTTTTTAAATGATCAGAAACTGGAAGCTGAATAATGATTCCATGAATTTTAGGGTCATGATTTAATTTTTCGATGTAGTTCAGAAAATCTTGTTCAGAAATATTAGAAGGAAGTTGCAATAAATTAAATGTGGCGCCAACTTCTTCGCAAATTTTTCGCTTATTTCTAATGTAGCTCAAACTTGCCGGATTATCGCCTATGAGAACGACACACATTGCGGGTATCGTACCGCGGCTTTTTAAGGCCTCACAACGAGACTTTAAGTCTATTTTCATCTGTTCCACTAAGGGAAGGGCCGGAAGTAGTTTTGCTGTCATATATAGATAGCAAAACTATAGTAGGGGATTTGTAAAAAGTCCTTTCTTATTTAATATTCGTGCAGTATCTGTTTATAGATGAAAGCAAAATTCTATATAGGTTTTGGCATGCAACTTTTCGGTCTAATTGCCGTAGGGCTCTGCCTTATTTCTGGACTTAAAAATGGCGATTACGGGAAATTCGAATTGGCCCAGCTAGTTATTGGTTCTTTTGTCTTTTATGTTGGAAATTATTTAAAAGGCCGTTCTCTCGGCTAGACGCCACATTCTTTTCTCCTGTACAATTTCCGTACATGATTGTTTTAGCCATCGATCCAGGATCAGTTACCGCCGGTTATGCCCTTCTGCAACAAGAGGGTAGAAAAATTAATTACATAACATCTGGTATTTTAAAGTTTAATAGCGATAACGAATTCTTGCATCGGGTAAAAGACATTTACGACCAGACATTGAAGCTAATTGACCAACACTCGCCAGATGAAATTGCGCTTGAGTCTTTGATCTTTGTAAAAAGTCCAACTGCACTAATCAAGCTTGCACAGTCACGTGGAACCATGCTTGCGGCGCTAACTCAGAAATATCATCAGAAAATTTTTGAATATTCTCCCAATTTGGTGAAATCAACTGTTACTGGCCATGGGCATACAGATAAAGAAGGTATTCAAAAAGTACTTCAGCAATATCTAGGGCTCACTAATTTTAAAACTCACGATGAAAGTGATGCTGTTGCAATTGCTCTCTGCCATTTACTCCATCACAATGTACAAAAGATAAATATTCCCAAAAAGAAGAAAACTTCTTCAAAGAAATTTGGAAATGGTCTCGCTTCGGCTTTGGCCCATAAAATTAAGGATAAAGTCGTATGATTGGCTATATTTCTGGAACAGTTGTTTATTCTGATTCTCAAAAATCTATTATTCTCACCGCTCAAGGTGTGGGCTATGAAGTCAGTACATCAACCCCTATGGTACCCAACCGTGACGTCGCCTTATTTATCTCCCATATTATCCGTGAAACCACACAAGATCTTTATGGCTTTGAAACGGCAGATGATAAAAAGTTTTTTGAAATGCTTCTAGATGTAAATGGAATTGGGCCTAAATCGGCATTCTCTTTACTCTCTCATCTGGGCGTTCAACAGATTATCACCGCAATTACTTTTGATAATGTAGACGTGCTCAAATCTGCACCAGGTGTTGGTAAAAAAAGTGCCGAGCAAATGATATTGTCGCTTAAAGATAAAATCTCAAAGCTTGAAATTGGTTTCTCAACTAAAGAAAAGCCTGTTAAAGCAGGTGTTAAAGTTTCTGCTGAAAATAAACAGGATGCCTTGCTGGTGAAAGAAACTCTTGCAGCTTGTCAGGGATTAGGTTTTAAAGACCAAGATGTTCTTCCTATGATTCAGAAACATTTACAGAGCGGCTTCGCTGACAAACCGGAAGATTTAGTGAAAATCATTCTACAAGAGTTAAGGTAATTCATGGCCGACAGAATTGTTGCTGGTGATTTTACTCAAAATGATCGTGAACAAGAAGTTCAGCTTCGACCACAGAACTTTTCGGAATTTATTGGTCAGCAGAAAGTCGTCGATAATATTGATCTAATGGTTAAGTCTTCCATATTGAGAAATACGGCCATGGATCACGTGCTTCTTTCTGGACCTCCGGGCCTGGGCAAGACGTCACTTGCGATGCTTATTTCTAAAGCTTTAGGATCGGAACTTCATTTGGTTTCGGGTCCAGCAATTGAAAAAAAGGGTGATATCGCCGCGGTTTTAACGAATCTAAAACCTAAAGACGTACTATTTATCGATGAAATTCATCGCATGCATATTACGGTTGAAGAAATACTTTATTCGGCAATGGAAGATTTTCGGCTTGATATTCTTATTGGCCAAGGTGCTTCGGCGCGAACCATGCAAATTGATTTGACTCCGTTCACGTTAATTGGGGCTACCACTCGCTCAGGATTATTATCAAACCCATTGCGTGATCGCTTTATGGCGCATTTAAATTTTGATTTTTATGAGCCAGACATGTTGGCCAAAATCCTCATGAATAACGCTCGTAAAATGAACCTCAACATGTCTGAAGAAGCAAAGATGCAAATTGCTAAACGCTCCCGAGGAACTCCAAGGATTGCGAACAGAATTTTACGGAGAGTGAGAGACTTTGCCTTAGTTAATAATTCCAAGCAGGTTGAATATAAAGAAGTTGAGGCGGCCCTAAGACTTCTAGATATTGATGATTTGGGTCTTGATTCTATGGACCGTAAAATTCTTTCAGTGATGAAGAATTATTATCAAGGTGGACCAGTAGGGATCGAAGCACTCGCTGCGACTTTAGGAGAAGATAAGCAAACGATAGAAGAAGTTTATGAGCCTTATTTATTAAAAGAAGGGCTAATTTTAAGAACACCTAGAGGTCGGGTATTATCGGAAAAAGCACTCCAGCAGATCAGTTAGAACGGTGTTTCTAGGACCACTTAAGATTGGAAACTTGAATCATCCGATCAATAAGGTCGGTCATTAATACGTAGAGCACAATTTTCTTGACCACAAATTGATAAAATTCGTTTATAATAGATAGCAGTCGTCTTTTTATAAGGTTATCAATGATTTATCAGCGAACACTGGCCAAAGAAGTTAAAGTGACCGGAATCGGGCTCCACTCAGGTAAAAAAGTTACTATGAAGCTTATTCCTCAGAATACTGACTTCGGTATTCAATTCATTCGTACTGATATTTTAAATGCACAACCTATGAAGGCCAATGCTCTAACAGTTGGAACAACTGAAAATGCCACGACTCTTGGCTCTGGAGCAGAAGCTGTTCACACAGTGGAACATTTACTGGGAACTTTTTACGGCTTGGGTATTAATAACGTCTTGATTGAAATTGATGGCCCCGAAGTTCCTATTATGGACGGCTCAGGTGCATCGTTTGTTTTCCTACTTAAAGAAACCGGCATCAAAAACCTCAATAAAGTCAAAAAATTTCTGGTTATTCTAGATACGGTTAGGGTTGAAAAAGATGGAAAGTGGGCCCAATTTGAGCCTCACTCTAATCTTTTGATTGATTCAACGATTGTTTTTGCTCATCCGGCCATTAAAACTCAGCGTTTTGGTTTTGAGTTCTCATGTGAGAACTTTATTAATGATATTGCCCGCGCTCGTACCTTCGGTTTTGCAAAAGATGTGGATATGCTGAAACGCAAAGGCTTGATTAAGGGTGGATCCCTGGATAATGCCATTGTGTTAGATGACTATAAAGTGATGAATACTGAAGGGCTTCGTTTTCATAATGAATTTGTTCGTCATAAAATTCTGGATACCATTGGTGATATTAGCCTTTTAGGTTATGAAATTGCTGGAAAGATAACGACTTACAAGTCTGGTCACAACCTTCATAATCTTTTGTGCCGTAAACTTCTTGAAACACCGTCGGCCTATGAAATTGTTTCTGCTTCTGCTCTCAAAGCCGAGGCGCGTGAAGCTCATAAATTGCCACAATTTATTACAGTTTCTCACTGATATTTCCCAATCTATGTTGTTTAAGCTAACATTCTGGAATTACCAAGGTGGGATTAATGCGTCTATTTATAGGTCTTCTACTTATATCGTTCAATCTTCTTGCTTCTGATTGGACTGATCTTGAAGAAAAACAGAAATACATACTCACTCAATCATTTCAATTACCTCAATTGGAAAGAAGCGGTTCTTTTATGGAATTCACAGCTGGTGATGAAGTCGTCTTGAGTGAAATTATTGGTTTGGATACGATCAATGTCGTATTATTTAAATTTAATTACAAAAAATGTCCAGGTCCAGAGATGAAGACTGAGATGGAAATCATCCCTGTTAAGAATACTTCGCCCGTGGTAGAAGTGGGCGCACAACTAGAAAATTGCTCACTTGAAATCTTCATTGAGACTAAAGACTTAATGAGGGCGAGTTTTTTTGAATAACGAGGCTTTATGCGACTGTCCCAAGGCTTTTGGCAAACTCTAAAAGAAACACCTTCTGATGCCGATATTGTTTCTCAGCAACTTATGATGAGAGCAGGTTTGATGTATAAAACCGGAGCTGGGTTATACACCTATCTTCCAATGGCATTCAAATCTCTGAAGAAAATTGAAAAAATTATTCGCGAAGAGCTCGATAAAATAAATTGCTTTGAAATCCAAATGCCGGTTATGACTCCTGCTGAGTTGTGGCAGGAAACGGGACGTTTGGAGGCCATGGGCGGCCAAATGCTTAGAGTAAAAGACCGCGCAGAAAGAGAAATTTGTTTTTCTCCTACCAATGAAGAAACAGTAACGGATCTTTTTCGCCGTACTGTAAATTCTTATAAGCAACTTCCTGTTTGTTTGTACCAAATAAACACCAAGTTTCGTGACGAAATCCGTCCACGTTTCGGCTTGATGCGTGCACGTGAATTCACAATGAAAGATGGTTATTCATTTCATATGGATAAGGCTTCACTCGATAAGTTTTATGATGAAATGTATGTAGCTTATGAAAACATTTTTAAACGTCTTGGGCTAGACTTCATTATAGTCGAAGCTGACGGTGGTGCAATGGCAGCTGGTGGTGCTAAAACTCACGAATTCCAAGTTGTTGCGGATAGTGGTGAAGACTACGTTGTGACAGTTCCTAAAACGGGATTTGCCGCTAATATTGAAAAAGCCATGACCCTTCGTAAAAATATAACTTTTGCACCAGCTACAGATATTGCGAAATTTGCAACTCCAAATCAGAAAACTTGCGAAGAAGTTTGTGCAGCTCACGGATTCCCCATCACTCAAAGTTTAAAATCATTAGTTATGCACGCATTGATCAATAATAAAGATCAATACTTTATGGTCATGCTTTTGGGCGATGATTCTCTGAATGAAGTGAAATTTAAAAATAAAGTTTCTGCTGAACATATTCGTCCTGCCCAGCAAGCTGAATTGGAAAAACTTGGTCTGATTAAAGGTTTCATGGGTCCTTCTACAACTGCAGAAGGCTTTAAAGTTATCTTTGATGAAGCGATTGATATGAATTGTTCTTATGTTGTTGGAGCAAATGAGCCGGATCATCACTTAAAAGGTTTTGTTCCTTCACGTGATACCAAGCCAAAAAACTTTCGCGCAGATATGAGAATGACTAAAGAAGGGGACTTCATCGGTGACGATCAGATTGTTCTTAAAAAAGGCATTGAAGTCGGTCACATTTTCCAGCTTGGTGACAAATATACCAAATCGATGAAAGTCACTGTTCTTAATGATCAAGGAAAAGGTGTAACACCTCTTATGGGCTGTTACGGAATCGGAGTTACCCGCGTTCTTGCTTCAGCAATTGAACAAAGTAACGATAAAGATGGAATCATATTCCCGGCCTCTATTTCTCCATATGATATTTACCTGGGATACATTGGAAAAACTCCAGAAACGAAACAAGTGGTAGAAGATATTTATATTGACCTAAAAAAAGCCGGCTATGAGATCCTCTTTGATGATCGTCAACTTGGCCCAGGTAGTATGTTTAAAGATGCCGATCTTATTGGTTTACCAGTAAGAATTATCCTTGGAGAGCGCGACTTTAACGTTGATGGAATGATTGAAGTTAAAGTACGTAAAACCGGTGAAACACTAAAATGCACGAAAGATGCTTTAGCTGCTACGGTTAAACAGAAACTTCAAGAGTTGGGCAAATGGAATTAGATTTTGAATTGATTTTTGGGCTTCATAGTATTGCAGCCGCTCTTAAAAATACTTCTCGTGTACATCAGAAGCTTGTTGCAACTGATGAAGGCTTGATGGAACTGCAGCGTAAGCACAATATCAATCCTCGAAATTTGAAAGTAGAGATTCAAATTCTCGCCGGCCACGAATTGCAGGAATCTGCTAAGTTTTTATGCATGGAAATGGATGTGGAATTCTTCCGAGTACCTGGTGGAATCTATTTGCAAACATCTCCTCTGGAAACATACGGAATACAGGAATTTTTAAAACGTCCAAATTCAAAACTATTGGCCCTGGATCAAATCACTGATGTCCATAATGGTGCAGCTATTCTGAGATCAGCTTGTTTCTACGGTATCAATGGTGTCCTCATTCCTTCTTCTAAATCTTTTGGATTAACTCCCTCTTTTTATAGGATTGCGTCCGGCGCGACTGAATATGTGAATTTAATTCGCGTTAGTTCTCTTAGTAAGGCCGTTGGGCAATTAAATGATGCTGGTTATATGACAGTTGGATTATCTGAACATTCTTCAGAAAATCTTACGCAGTCAGACCTAAGGACCCAAAAGAAAATTTGTTTGCTGCTGGGAGCCGAAGAAACTGGATTATCGAACGCTGTTGGAAGACTTGTGCAGAAAAATCTCAGTCTTCCCTCTCAAGGAGAGATAAAGTCATTGAACGTTGCTTCGGCTGCGGCAATTGCTATGGAAAAATGTTTCGGTCTTTGATCTGAAATAGCTTGATTTCCAAGGCCTATCCATTTATAAATTCATACTCATTGATTAACGTTGATGTTATGGGCTGCTCTAGCTCAGTTGGTAGAGCAACGGTTTTGTAAACCGTAGGTCGCAGGTTCGACTCCTGTGAGCAGCTCCATTTAAATGGCGTGGTTCCCGAGTGGCCAAAGG
>CAMDQH010000009.1 GCA_945905815.1 Bacteriovorax stolpii
TGCTTTTAAAAATTTATCAGACTCAATCGTTTTATCCGCCAAATAATCACCCAGCAAAATAGAAGCTTGCACATCTGAAGGATGATGAACCCCACCAATTACACGGTTCAAGGCATACTGAGCAGCTCGCGCCATGAATCTGTCTTCGCGCTCAGGATATACTTTTGAAAGGACACGAGCAAAAAGGTGCGCCATTAAAGTATGGCCACTTGGGTAAGCAAAAGACTTTTCCAGCCCAATACATGGCTTAATTGCCGTATTCGCAAGATAAGGCCTAGGTCGCTTGTACTTATGTTTTGCGATATAACTATTGGCACCGACATTCACGTAGGCCTTAATTAAAAACAGTTTCATTTTCTTAACTTCACGATTAGTAAGAACACCGTTCTCACCACCGAACAAACTTGCCAGAGATGTGTCCGAATCTTTTTCTGCAAGCTGACAGTCCTCAACAGTTCTAGTCGCCTGGTAGCTTAGAAGAACTCTAAAGTCTTCAGCTTCAGCAACAGACCCCTTGGCCGGAAAAGCACCAATAATTGATTGTATTTTTTTAGGAGTAAGAACTTTGATATCAACTTCAACGTGTCTAGCAATTGCAGAAGTAGTGAAAATTACGAGAAAAAGAATAAGAAGTTTTTGCATGAAGATTTCCCCCCTTTAAAGGTTAACCAATCATGCTACAAAACAAGACACGAATCAATACCCGACCGGTAACGCCCCTCACAAAGTAAGCTTTTGACTGATTAGTGATGCTACTTTTACACATGAAGACTAAGGTCTTAGAAACTCTCACAGGTGGTTTCGCCTCTAATCGCAGCACAGCTTTTATAGGTATTATCCATTTTCATAAACGACTGCCAAAAATAGGCTTCGCATATCTCACGTCTTACTGAAATAGAAAGTTTCAAATCCTGCAATTTAGTAGCAAGTTCATCACCGCAAATTTCCATATCATCCGAACCAAGAGGGTCAGGTGTACCCAATGTTTCTGATATCTCTTTATCTGATGTTGATAAATCGACACAATCTCCAAAACAAAGTTTGGCCTTTATTTTATTTTTACATTCAGGTTTATTTGTTCCAGATGCGAGACTAAACTTCAGACCAGTATTTTCGAAATCAATTGTTTTAGAGGTCTCTGGAAAGGAAATTACGGCACTAATGCTCGCAACCCGAACTGATCCAGCTCGATTATCAAATGGAGAAACCAAAATACTTTTCTCCTTACACCCAGGAAATTTGTTTATTTTCCACGCACCAGACTGAAGTTCTTTTATTCCATATGATTCAATGTTCTGGGCATTTTTGCATCCAATGGCCGCCTTTTCCAAGCAGATATTCTGCGACCAAATTTTTAAAGAAACACCAAGTGCGCTCCACATGATACTTTGATCTGAAGTACCATTACCTGGAAACAGGCCCAATTTTTTTGGAAGAAATGTTCCTTTCACTCGCTCAACTCTTGGCACATCATCTCTACATTTAAAATCACAACTCACATCAATAAACAAACCCTCATCAGATAGTGACTCATTTCCCGGTTCGCAAATAACTTTTGATTCGGCATACACTTTTAGCCTCTGATCCATTTGTTTGAGCGCACTAGCGTGGGCAAATGAAATGAAACTGAGAATGAGGATTATTGTTTTCATTCCTTAATTTTAGCTCTTTTTTAATTTTAAATTAATAGGTCAGGTTTTGCCCTTAAAGCTACTTTTTTTGGAATATGCGCACCTTGAAGCAGTGGACTTTTTCAACACAACTACCTTCACATAGTCTGATTGGCGACGTGGGAGGTTTAAAGTGGATTTACAAACTGAGCTACTCCATCTGGCCAAGCAAAAGTACCAACTCTCAAAAGAAGTCTGTAATGCCTTTGAGGCCATGCCCCGTCATGAATTCCTAGGTCAGTTTTCGAGAGTTTCATCAAATAAGACTAAATGGCTGAAGGTTACACCGGAAACTCTACCCTACGCCTATGCCGATACAACTCTCCTTATCTACGAAAAGAATGGCGTGATCTCAACTATCTCCCAACCAACTTTTGTTTTAAGGATACTTGAGCTACTTGATTTAAAACCAGATATGAAAGTTTTTGAAGTTGGAACGGGCTGTGGTTGGAATGCTGCTTTGATGGGTTATCTTGTTGGCAAAAAAGGCAAGGTAACGACCTATGAAATCATTCCCGAGATGGTCCAGCAGGCAAAAATAAATCTTGCAAAATTTGATTTGCCACAAGTAGATGTTATTGAAGGTGATGCGTTGGAAGAAATATGGGAACTTGAAAATTTTGATCGTGGAATATTCACCGTCAGTGCTTGGGACATGCCGGCCATCTTATTTGACGTTATTAAAGAAGGAGGCAAGATTCTTTTCATTTTAAAAACAAGTCGTGGTGACTTGTTACTTGGGATAAAAAGAGAAAAAGATCATTTTCGGGTCTTTGAAAAACTGCCTTGCAGATTTGCTCCAGTAACCGGTTCTACAGTCGGCAGTTATTATAATAATTTATCTGAACTCTATAAGGCCAAAGGCGATATTACGATCTGGCCTCAAGGCACTTTAGGTCTAGGTCATCGAGTGGTAGTTGGTAGAGATATGATTTTTAAAATTGAATAAAAAAGGGCCCATCCTAGGCCATTTCATAACTGATCGTCCTTGATCATAAATTAAATTGAGTTTTCTTTCATGCATTCATGTTGATCCACTCAGAACCTTTATTCAACCTAAACAAACTGGATTAAAATTAAAATTAAATTTGATTAATTTGGTAAATACAAGAAAGGCTGGCTCAAATAAAACAGGCCACAATCCACGTGACCTGTTATACGGTATTCGGAATTACCACTTGCTGAAGTGGATTACTCCACTCAACTCTCGGCTTTTCCTCATGCTTTCATCTCTTTCGAGATAGAAATATTTTATCGAGCAGAGGATGGTTAAGAAAGTCTATTTATCCTAAAGAATGTCTGATCATCTTCGATCTAAAACTTGAACGGAATAATCATAATCATTAGAGGCATTCTTCTCAACGTTAACTTCACTCACTTTTTTCCAGTTCTTGAGTGATAATTGTGGAAAGAAGGCATTCCCTTCAACAGTTGCCCTAACTTCTGTAAGGTAAATACGGTCAATCAGGGACAAAGCGTATTTATAAATTTTCTCACCGCCAATAATAAACAATTCAGTTTCACCATTTCGTTCTGCTTGTTTAATAGCGCGAAAAATAGAATTGAACCAAAAAACATTTTCTGAATTGGCACGTGGTTCATTTGAGATAACAAGGCTCATACGTCCCGGAAGGACTTTACCAATTGATTCAAAAGTCTTGCGGCCCATCAGAATATGGTGTCCCATTGTGAGTTTTTTGAAATTTTGAAGGTCATCTTTTAAATGCCAGGGAAGCTCGTTATTTCTTCCAATCACGTTATTCTCAGACTTCGCAACTATTAATGAAATTCTCATTTTAAACCGCCACTGGTGCTTTAATGTGTGGATGTGCCTGGTAATTAACAAGTTCAAAGTCTTCGAATTTAAATCCGAAAATATCTTTCACGTCAGGATTAATCTTCATTTGCGGTAATGCAAAAGGAACGCGTTTGAGTTGTTCCTGCGTTTGTTCCAGGTGATTCACATAAAGATGGGCATCGCCGGAAGTGTGAATGAAATCACCCAAACCAAGGCCGCACACTTGAGCAATCATCATGGTCAGCAAAGCATAACTTCCAATATTGAAAGGCACCCCCAAGAAAATATCTGCTGAACGCTGATACAGCTGACAAGAAAGTTTGTTATTGGCGACGTAGAACTGAAACATCGTATGACATGGTGGCAACGCCATTTTATCCACATCAGAAACGTTCCAGGCACTCACGATCAAACGACGAGAATCTGGATTTTTCTTGATCATTTCAATCAAATTACTGATCTGATCGATAGTCCGACCATCATGAGTCTTCCAACTTCTCCACTGAACGCCGTAAACCGGGCCCAGGTTACCGTTTTCGTCGGCCCAGCTATCCCAAATCGAAACCCCATTATCCTTGAGGTATTTGATGTTGGAGTCGCCTTGAAGAAACCACAAAAGTTCGTGGATAATCGACTTAACATGACATTTTTTAGTAGTAACTAATGGGAAGCCATCTTCAAGGTTGAAACGCATCTGATGGCCAAATACCGAAAGCGTTCCGGTGCCAGTGCGGTCTTCTTTTTTCACACCTTCACTCAGCACTCTTTGCATGAGTTCATGGTACTGCTTCATTCCCGCCCCCTATTGTATGTGTGTGTTTTAAAATTCTAGCATTTTCACCAGAGGTTGTTCAATCAACAATCTTGGTCAAAAAAATGACAATTTTCCCTGATTGCTTCTGAAGGAAATGCTTATTAGAATAAGATATTATTTTTAGGAGATTTCATGAGCGCCGTTACTACTGGTTTGGACCGCATTGTTTCAGAAAAAGAGCTGCAAGCTAAGTTTAAAGGCCGAATTGGCTACCTCTGCCACAGTGCTTCTGTCACAAAAGACCTGGAACACGGACTGCTGGCGCTTCAACGGGTGTTTGGAAAACAGCTCACAAAAATTTTTGGGCCCCAACACGGTTTCGTGACGGACGTTCAAGACAACATGGTAGAAACAACAAATTACATCCACCCATTTTTCAAGCTACCAGTTTACTCACTTTATTCTGAGACCCGCATTCCTACCGATGAAATGCTGGAAGGTTTAGATCACATTTTTGTGGATCTGCAAGATGTGGGCACGCGTATCTATACTTACATCTACACCATGACTCTCTTGATGGAAGCTTGTCAGAAAAAAGGCATTGAAGTCGTGATTCTGGATCGACCAAATCCGATTGATTGTGTAACTCTCGAAGGAAATGTACTTGATCTCAAATACGCCTCGTTTGTCGGTCGTCATCCAATTCCTGTTCGTCACGGACTTACTATGGGTGAAGTGGCAAAAATGCATGCTCGTTATTGGGGTGGAAAAGACTGCAAATTAACTGTAATCGAAATGAAAGGCTATAAACGTGAGATGAGTTTTGAAGACACAAAACTTCCATGGGTTATTCCTTCACCAAACCTTCCAACGGTGGAAGCTGCTTATACTTTTGTTGGAACCGTTCTCTACGAAGGAACCAACATTTCAGAAGGACGAGGCACAACTCGCTCGCTTGAAATTTTAGGTCACCCAAAAATTGAAGCCTTCGGTTTTCATGAAAAATTAAAACCAGCTTTAGCAAAAGCGAAACTCACGGGCTTCATTCTGCGACCTCTGGTTTTCTTACCAACTTTCCAAAAACACGCAGGCAAGCCTTGCGGCGGTTATCAGATTCATGTGACGGACCGTAAAACTTTCGAGCCTTGGCGTTTGTGCCAGTATCTTCTAAAAGAAATGTATCACGAGCTGGGTTCTGAATTTAAATGGAAAGAACCGCCTTATGAATATGAATTTCACAAAGTTCCAGTCGATCTGATTAACGGCACTGATGAATTACGTTTATGGGTTGAAAAAAATGGATCTGAAGAAGAATACCAAGCGATCATGAAGAAAAATCAAGGTGAGTGGCTCGAACAACGGAAATCTTGCTTGATTTATTGACTCTCCCCTAACACAACCTTGCGAGCTTCATAATTTTACTCAATTGACTTAGTGCAAGCGTATACTCACGCGCTTCAACATGATAATTCCCCCGCATGAGCGCAAAACTACTTCGCGGATTAACCCTTATTGATGCCATTTCCGTTGTTATCGGAACAATTATTGGAACGGGCGTTTTCTTAAAAACTTCTACCATGGCGCTGTTAGTCGGCAGTCCTTTTTACGTTTTACTCGCCTGGGTAGTGGCCGGACTGTTATCACTGACGGGTGCACTGGCCTATGCAGAACTGGGAAGCATGATGCCAGACGCAGGCGGAGAATATGTTTTTCTCAAGGAAGGTTATGGAGATTTGTGGGCCTTTCTCTACGGCTGGATGAGGTTTTGGATTGGCTCACCAGGATCTATTGCAGCTTACGCCGTCGGAGCAATGACTTTCATGAGTGGTGTCGTCGATATGAGTTTTCTAGGTGGAAGGACCTTTGCCTCTGTTGTTATGATTATTATTTTTTCTCTGCTCAATTGTCTGAGCGTTTCTTTTGGCGGACGGCTTCAAGCAGCAATGACAACATTAAAAATATTTATGATTTTGGGAATTAGTATTGGAATTTTTTTATACTCAGATAGTGGAAATTTTAATCACCTTTTTGAGAAAACTCCAAATATAAATGGGTTTGTTGGGTGGTCGGCGTTTGGTTCCGCCGTTCTAGCGGCCCTTTGGGCCTATGATGGGTGGTGCAATCTCACAATGGTTGCTGGAGAAATCAAAGATCCTCAAAAAAATATTCCCCGCTCACTCATTATTGGAATGTTTTCTATTCTTGCCATATACGCTCTGGCCAATCTGGCCTTTTTTTATGCGCTTCCTCTATCAGAAATATTAAATGCCAACTCCAGTGTCCATCCTGACGCTCTTCCGGTAGCGACTAAAGCGGCGCTCACATTTTTGGGATCCTCCGGTGTCGCACTATTATCGGCGGCCTTTGTGTTTTCGGCTTTGGGTGCCATGAATGGTTCGATTCTTACGGGCTCAAGAGTTCCATTTGCAATGGCAAGGGATGGTCTATTTTTTAAAAAGCTCGCTGTAGTCAATGAGACAACTCACGTTCCAGTCATATCTATATTGGTCCAGGCCTGTGTTGCCACGGCACTCGCTCTTACAGGAACTTTCGATCAATTAACGGATTATGTGATTTTTTCCTCATGGATTTTTTATGCCATGGTGACAAGCGTTGTCTTTGTTCTTAGAAAAAGAAAACCAAATACATTTAGACCGTATAAGGCCTTCGGTTACCCTATTCTTCCCCTTATTTTTATTATTTTGGGCCTTCTATTACTCATAAACACCATTATCACTGCTCCTGGTGCCACAATGATCGGTCTTGGGTTCATTTCATCAGGGATTCCTTGCTTTTATTTCTTTAAAAAAAGAAAAATCTTACATCTTTGAATTTTAATTAATTCTATGGGTTACATTTTCTGACTAAGTTTATATCCTTTTAGAAATATTTTTCTATAAAGGAGCATTCATGCTTGAAACCATTGAAAAGGTCACCGGCGATTTCGTTGGTATGGTCTGGGGCGTACCGTTAGTTGTTCTCTTAGTTGGGTCTGGGGTTTTGTTCACCATTTATTTTGGCTTCCCACAGCTCAAATTTTTCAAACATGCCATCCTCATTATCATGGGTAAATATGATGATCCTAAAGATAAGGGTGAGATCTCTCACTTTCAGGCCCTATGTGCTGCACTTTCTGCAACTGTAGGCTTAGGTAACATTGCAGGTGTGGCCGTCGCTATTTCCCTAGGTGGACCTGGTGCTGTTTTTTGGTTATGGGTTGCCGGCTTCATTGGCATGTGCACAAAATTCACTGAAGTTTGTTTGTCTATGAAATACCGTGAAATCTCACCTACCGGAACCGTGCATGGCGGACCGATGTTCGTGATAAAAAATGCTCTTCCAAAAAGTTTTTATCCCTTTGCGTGGATCTATGCTTTTTTCGTTATCCTCTCTTCGTTTGGTGCAGGGAACATGTTCCAGTCAAACCAAATGGCAGCGATCTTAAAAACTTCTGCCGGAATTCCGGAATGGGCTTCAGGCGTTGCTTTCTGTATTGGTGCTGCATTGATTCTTATCGGTGGGATTAAGCGTATCGGTCAAGTGACAGAAAAAATGGTTCCGGCAATGGTTGGACTCTATCTTTTCGGAGCTATTTGGATTCTGATTGCTCGTTATGAAATGATTCCAGAAATGTTCTCACAAATTTTCTCAGGTGCCTTTGCTGGTACAGCTGCTATTGGTGGTTTTGCAGGTGCAGCTTTCAAAGAAGTGATCATTATGGGTATCCGTCGTGCAACGTTTTCAAACGAAGCAGGTATGGGTTCAGCAGCTATGGCCCATTCAGCAGCTAAATCAACTCCGATTCAGGAAGGGATCGTTGCCTTACTTGAGCCGTTTATCGATACAATTGTTGTTTGTTCAATAACTGCTATTGCTTTGCTTTTAACAGGTGCTTGGAGTGCTCCAGGTGTTGCGGCAGGCTCAGAAATGACTGCATATGCGTTTGAAACAGTGATGGGTCCGGCCGGTCGCTGGATTGTGACTGCAACTGTAACTCTTTTTGCTTTCTCAACAATTATTTCTTGGGAATATTATGGTGAGCAAGGTGTGACATTTATCTTTGGTGATAAGGCAATCCCAGTTTACCGTTACATTTTCATTGGTTTCATTTTTGTGGGTTCAATTGCTCAGCTGAATATTGTACTTAATATTTCAGATGCAGTTTATGGACTACTAGCGATCCCGAATATGCTTGCTTGTTATATGCTTTTACCTAAGGTGAAAGAGATGTTGGTTGAATATAAAACCAAACTGAAGAATGGTGAAATTAAGCGATTTAAATAGATAAAATAAAAAGGCCCTCGTAAGAGGGCTTTTTTTATTTATTCTTTGCAGTCTGCGAACTCATCTTCTGGATGCGGAAGTTTGATGTCATCGTTTTCACCACACCCGAGGCTCTTAACTACGGCTTCAGCTTTGGCCACAGCATCCCCCGGCGGGCAAGATTTATCAAAATCAAAATTAGAATTCAGTTCATTGATCTTCAGGTTCAAGTCTCCAAGCCCACTCTGAAGCACAGTACTAACGTCGGCCCCATCAGCATCTAGCCATTTAATGCTTGGATCTTCATCTTTCTCTTTTGAACCATCATCAGCGTTAGTGATTTCTACCATGCATGAAGTTGGAACAGGCAGAGAAACAATACAAGCATCACCGGACGAAGCGACTTCGTCTTTCACCGGCATAGTGTCCATTTGATGAAACTCGCCATTTTTAGCAACCTTATCCAATAAATTCGGATCATCACACTTACAGTCCTTTACAATGTAGTAAGATGGAGATTTTAAACCGCCCATAGTCAAATGCGAAGATTGGTCTTTTGAATCATGGAGTAACCCTTGAACCGCAAAATATTTATCCTCGTAATGGTTTTGAGGATTTCTTAAAACATCGTAGGCAACCTTAGGGTCAGCAACTTTATCAGAATCTTTGGCAAATTTCTTCTGATAAGAACCAGTCATATAATCGCGGAGATATGAACTCTTTGGTGTAAAGAGCTTAGGAAACTGCGCCGCTGATTCCGGACTGAGCTTCAAATTATTTACGATAATATCTTTGCAGGGGCCAGAGGAGACTGAGATACCGTTAAATTCATCTGTTAACAGATCGATGTTAATATCACTGCTCTTTACTTTTTTCTTTCCACCATCAGACCCAACCATTGCTTTTAAACCCGCTTGAAAGCTCTTTAATCCATCAACGCATTTTTGCACGGCCGGCTTTAATACACCCTTCGTCATGTAAGTCGTATTTGTAATTGGACTAATATCGAAAGACAAAAGTTCTTCTGATAGCGTATTGATTTGCTCTGGAGAAAGCGGATATTTTTTGAGTGAATCAAAATGAGGTCTGCTACCAGATTTCATGCTTTGATTATCCCTTGGCTTATATGCAGGGTGAAGTTGACCATCTAGCCCAGTTTCAAGAATTAGACCTGAATGACATTGCCCACATCCAATATGAAAATCTTTCTGCCCTTCAAATTCCACTGATAGTTTTCCATCTACAGTATTATGCCCTACGGGTTTACACGCCTTGGCGAGACGTCCTGCGTCCCGGTTAAGCAAATTTTGGACAGCATTTTTAGCACTGAAACAGTTAAGCGGAGTAGAAGAGATTCCCCCAGAAGCAAGGCCAGGAAATTTGAAAGGCTGAGAAGTAAAATGAGAGTTTTTTCTCTTATGGCCATCAAAATAATCCGTCATTTCCTTGAAGAGTTTACCTTCCGACGATGTCGGAGTAGGCATTGGCCATAATCTTAGCGTGCCCACCAGCATCAACTTTAGTGTAAAAATCGACTTTGTCGGCCGATGACATTTCGTTGATTCGTGCAGAAAAGTATTTTAAAGCATCCCGAGTTTGAGAATTTTTACAATTATCAATGACGGCGGGATCAGTGATTCCATTATTCTTTAGAAGTTTATCGATGGTTTGATCCAAAGAAGCGTCATCTTTTAATGTTAAATTTTTGACTCAAGGTCACTCGCCGACCCCTTACCAAAGATTCCCTTATGATCAGTTAAAGAATTGTAATAGCGGCGAATATAAGGCGCTCCTTGATCGCGACCAGAGGGCTCCATATCTGAGAATTCAATAAAATTATTACCATTTTCAGGATCCACGAAGGCCACAACCCAAGAAGAGGAAAGTGCCAAAATTACAAAAATAAATAGATTTTTCATTACTAGAGTTTAAAACAAGAAGGGCAAAAAAAAAAGCGCCCATAAAGGGCGCTTTCCGAAAACCAATAAAGTTATTTAAACATTGGAGTCAATGGCATAGGAACCACATTTTGTGGGGCCACTTGCGTCTTGGCGTCAACTAAAGCATCTTTAATTTGTACATTAGCACGAGATACAGCTTCATCAACTGTCATCGAATTAGTCATTTCAGCAGCTACAACAGCTCTCTCAAGGTTAACAATTCCAGCGGCAGTAACTTTCCCTGTTAAAAAAGCTTTTTTATCAACAGTTCCCATAAGGATCTTTTTGATATCAAGCGGGTTTAGCTTAACGTTGGCACCTTTAATTTTAGCTGCAACGTTGGCAACATAAGGAGACGCTTGAGATGTACCAGAAACTTCAAGGTAATCGTTTCCAGGGATAGAAGATTTAATCAACATACCTGGAGCTGCGATATCAACCATTTTTGTTCCAAAGTTTGAAAATGGAGCAAAGAATTCGTTTTTATAAGTCGCACCAACTGAAATAACGTTATCAGCTTTGATATTGGCCGGAGATGTACCGAACTCATCGTTACTCATTCCATCGTTACCTGCAGCGAAAACAAAAAGAATATTTGGAGCAGCGGCAACGAATTTAGATCCTTCTTTAACTAAAGAACCAATGAATAAAGAAGCAGCTCTGTTTGATTCTTCTTCAGTTGGCTTTTTGAAGAAAATGGCACGGAATGCAAGATCGCCAATCATTTTACCTTGCTTAAATCCAGTCCCAAAAGAACCGTTTGCAACATCAGCTTTGTGACCAGCTGCAAATACAGCAATATCAGTGAGAAGTTTCATCTGCTGAGATGCAAGGGCTAAAAAAGCAGTTTCAAGTAGCTGCCATTTTTTTTCTGGATCTGCAGACTTGTTAGCTGAAAGGCCTTCAAAGAAAGGCTTCACTTCTGTCGGGATCAATTTAATTCCCATTGCTTCGTTTGATGATTCACGAATAGTGATACCAGCAACGTGCGTCCCGTGAACGAAGTTACCAAATTTCCCCATTTCACTAATGAACTCAGGATCTTTCACTTTTTCTTTCATCCAAGTGATTTCAGCTTCAGTTGCTGTATGGAGAAAATATTTACCTTGGATATCAAAGTACTTTTTGCAATCAGGAGAAAATGTTCCTAGATATTTATAATCGATAATTTTGCCGTTTTGTTCAGCAAAGTTCCAACCATGAACATCATCTTGATATCCATTACCATCTTCATCTCTATTGTCTTCAATCTCATTGGCGTTAGTCCAAAGGTTAGAAACAATCATTTCGTGTTTGTAATCAAGGCCAGAATCGATGACGGCAATTTTAGCGGCTTGGGCAGTAGACAATGCTCCAAGAACAGCGAGAGCTGCGATGAATTTCATATTTTCTCCTTCCATGAGAGTTTAAGTGTTGAAATTGTCTCTGTATGAGAAGGGAACGTCAAAATAAAAAGCCCCTCTTTTGAGGGGCCTGTAAGATAATATTTGCTAAAGAAGGTGGCCTAGATTCCAGGAACGTTTCTAATGTATGTAACATCTTCTCCGCGGCAACCATCAGCTGCGCACAGATTTGATACCTGGCATCCTAGGGCAGAGTTATAGACATAATCTGTCTCGCCACGCACCAAAATGCCTTCAACTTCTCCAGTCTCGACATTAAATACTGCCGAACCTGAGTTACCACCATATGTATCTAGGTTTGCTTGAAAAAACTTTCCTTGAAGGTTTCTTACATTGGCCCCATCTGCAATTTTAGTCGGCATCCCAGTCGGATGACCAATAACAACAATTGAATCACCTTTAGAAATCTTGCCTGACTGACGAACCTTTAATGGCAATCGATCAGTAACTTTGCGGTCAAGCTCAATAAACGCATAATCATCTTTAGTAGCGCTATCTAATTTACGAGAAATGATACTTTTACATGAATAAACACTCGTTGATGAAACATTAACGGTCCCTTGCTCAGCATGGTCAACCTTAAAATCAAAAACCCATTTAAAGTTTTTACAATCTTCTTCAGATTTAATGCAATGGCCGGCGGTAACAAGCTTGTTGTTAGCAACTAGAAAGCCCGAACAATTAGCAGCGGAAATCTGGCTAGAAAATCTCTCCTTAGCACAAATACCCCTGGCCTGAAGGGTGGAACCTGAAATTTCAACTTCGCCGTTTAAAATTGATTTAAGATTTGAATCACTAATCATTGCGGCCGTGGACTTGGCCAGTTCAATGAATGAAGCATTAGTTGAATCATAGACATCTTTGCGATTATCTTCACCGTAGATAACATTGATGCTCTCAGTGGACGCTACAACTTGGCCAGAGAGAAGGATAAAGCTAACGAGAAGTAGAGATGAAATTTTCATGCGGAAATCCTTTTCCAAAAGAAAGTAACTGAGTACCGCTGTTGATTGTTCCAGAAGTCTTAAAGATTCGTAAACTAATAGATTCTTACAAAGTTAGTGAGGTATATGGCGATAATGTTGGGCGAAAATCTGGCACAAACCGCCATACCCGACCATCGGGATCAACTAGGCTGCATAAGTAATTATCTGCACCTAAAAAGAGAAACCTACTAGGTCCACGACGATAATAAAAGAAGTCCACCCTCTTTTTCAAGGCTTCATACTCATCATGCTCCAAGGCAAATTCCACGTTACTTGCAACCTGATGCGGGGCCGTCGGTACTTTTTTGATCTCAAGCCATGTTGAATTAAGATCCAAACGCATAGAGATATCAGTCAACTCCTGAAGCTCCAGTTCTAATACCTCTGTTAAAAATGACAGGTAGTCTTCAAAATAAACGGTATCAAGAGTTAAACCAGATAGTTTCATATCTGTATATTACAAGCTAATATGTGTTCATGAAAACAAAATTCGAAGAAACACTCAGTGCTTCAAAAAAGCTGCATGTTCAACAGGTCCTTGAAGGTTTTGAAATCTTGCTTGGATATGAAACACGAAACAAGTACCGCATTCTTGACGAGAATATGAATCCTATCGCTTTTGCGGCAGAAGCATCTAAAGGCTTTGGCGCTGCCCTTATGCGTGGGCTGCTCAAGCATTGGCGCAGTTTTGAAATTGAAATTTTTGATCAAAACCGCCAGATGATGTATCGAGCAATATTTCCCTTTAGATGGTTCTTTAAAGTTCTTTATCTGGAAAACGATAGTGGTAACCTCATGGGTCACCTACAACAACGTTTCTCCATCCTGTATAAGAAATTTGATCTATGCGATGCAAACGGCATGATCATCGCCGAAGTCAATAGCCCCATTTTTAAACTATGGACGTTCGAATTCAGAAAAAATAACCGTAAAATCGGAACCATTCAAAAACAATGGTCAGGTGCCTTAAACGAAATTTTCACGGATAAAGATAATTTCATCGTTAGCTTCGCTCAACCAGATCTTAAAGTAGAAACAAAGGCATTGATGATGGCGGCATGTTTAATGGTGGATATTGTGTATTTTGAGAATAATCAGGGATCAGGAAGTATTCTCAATTTGGTCGATTAAAAATCATGTTTTTTTAAATTTGAGGATGAAACAAGTCTGGGAGAGATCCGGTGATAGTTCCAAATCACCACCCATTCCATTCATAAGTGCCTTTGAAATACTCAGGCCAAGCCCGGTGCCCACCCCAATTTCTTTAGTTGTATAAAAAGGCTGAAATAATTTTTTTCTTACGTCGACTGAGATCCCAGCGCCTGAATCTCTGATTTTGAGAACAACTTGACCTTCAAATTCTTCATTTGAAAGCCAAATTCTCCTGTTATCTTCAGCATTTTTGAGAAGCTCATCAATACTATTGCCTAAAAGATTAATCAGAACTTGTGATAATTGAGAAATGTTTACTCGTACTAACGTATCTTGATTTATGCCTGAAAAATCTAGTTCAATTAATGAATTACGAACTCTTTCAGCACATAAATTAAGAACATCTTCGATGGCCAAAAACAAATTCGTCGCAACAATTTCTTCTTTCGCCCCGGACTTTGAAATTCTCCGCATTGATGTCACGACTCTAGAAATGCGATGGGCCATATCATTTATTTTGGATAGAGTTTTATTAACTTCGACATCTGTGGCAGACCCATCAGTTAATTGAGACAATATCATTTCACAGCGACCAATAATCACGGCCAGGGGATTATTAATTTCATGAGCAATACCCGCTGCGATTTCACCAAGTGAAGCAAGACGACTTGAACTAATCAAGCTTTGCTCTTGGGTCTTAAGTCGTTCATCTTTTCTCTTCAATTCAGTGATATCTTCAAAAATTAAAATTGTACCGGTTTGGTTATTAAGTTTGGTAAAACGGCACAGAAATGTCCTAAGGGAATTATCCTCTCCACATGTCCACTCGAAAACTCCAGCTCTGTCTTTAAATGCAAATAAATCCTCTATTTTAAACGGCAGCAAGGAAACATCGAATGCCCTATTTTTAAAAGTAGGCTTCAAATCATTATCCAAAACGACAATTTGCTCATTCATACTATCTAAAATTGTATTTAAGAATATTCTCTGCGATGCGGTTCTTCTAAATTGCATATAAAGAACGAAAATAAAAACGGGCACTGAAACGGAGCTAAATAAATAAATCGATTGTGATTTATAAACATCAGATGCATTTACGAAATTCCAAGGAAGTCCTAATTCTGCAAGGTCAATTGCTATAAATAAAAGAGGTACAGTTTGTCCTGCGGTCATTGAGAGGAATATCGATAATAATAAATTGGACAACTTATTCTTGGTCATTTTATAATTTGAAAACCTTTTAACTGTAAATTTGTTTGTATTAATTGATTTCAAAGTTTTCAAAATTTTACTTTTTGGATTTTTCTTCTGCAAGAAGTCTAGTCATATCTTCTAGTCTTGACGTTACCGTTTCCAGCAATATTTTGAACCACTTTGGCTGAGTAGAAATCACAGCTTCAAGCTTTTCTTTCTGTATACTGATAAGGACACAATCGGTAACTGCCAAAACTGAAGCTGTTCGAACTTTACCCACTAGAAATCCCATCTCACCAACCATCTCTCCCGCTCCAACACTTGAAACGGTTACGCTAGTTCCATTTTTTGCTTTTCTAACAATCTTAAGCGCCCCTTCTTTTACAAAAAAAAGATCAGAACTTTCATCACCCTCTTTAATGACAACTTCGCCGGCCTTAAAATTAACCATACCAGAAGTACCGGTCACAGATTTTTTTTCCAGTAATCGATTCACTTTATCTAAAACATCCTTAGGGCTAAATGGCTTGTTTAAAACTTCAATATTTCCTAAGAGTTCAATTTCAACTCGAAAGTCATCAAGAGAAGCACTTATAAGAACAATGGGGATAGGTTTGTAACTAGCACCCAACCTCATCTTTTTCTGTGCCTCATCTGTTTGAATTAGTTGGACGAATTTTATTCCGTCTTTTTTTGGCATCCTAATATCTGTCATAATAAGATCAAACGTTTCATTGGAATACTTAAAAGCGCCATCAACTCCGTCGATAGCAGTCGTTACTTTAAAACCTGCAGTTGTAAGGATGTCAGAAAGCATCTCCAGAAAATCGCTGTCATCATCTACAATCAAAATTTTGTGTTTAATTTTTTTTCCTGAGTCTTCCATAGATTCTCCATCTTTTTAAACCTTAAGAATAACTCAACATCGTCATATAAGGACAAAATATTAAATAACTGAAGATTTTAGTGCTTAAAAAAATACTATTAAGATTGTCTTAATATCTCTTGTCTTCGAAATCAGACATTTAATAAATTAGGACTTATTTTAACAACGCTTTAAATGAAAGCATCAGCTGACATAAAAGCAATAACTCATAAATACACATATACAAAGATAAGGTCGTTTATTTTACTCCGGCTGAATACAATGTAAACGGAGCATGACTAAGGTATTAAATCCGGCCGATGAGTCCTGATCCAGACCTCTCCCGATAGTTGATTCTTTATTTTTTCTAACTCCAGGACATGTAAACGATCCAACTCATCCCTGCCTTCGAGGCCATACTTCTTTCTTAGAAATGATTTTCTGGAAAAGCCAATTAACCAACGATTATGTTTGGACATCTTTTGGATTTTTCCAAAGGTCTCAAGAATCTCCCAGTTTTGCTCAAAGGTTTTGGAGAATCCCAGACAAGGATCAAATATGACATGTGGGTGAATATGAGATCGGAAATATTCGTGTAGATTCAGTTCGTGCGAAACATAGTCCATGTGCCGACCTGAGAGCTCCCTCGAAGGGGCGAGATTATGGCAAAAAATATAATCATGCCCCGACTTTAAAAACTCTCTAACTGAGTCATCAAATTTTCCGGAGACATCATTCCAAATCAGTCTATTTTTAAGCTTATGATCCCGCCAATGCTTAAGCAGTTCAAATATTGTCTCTGGATGATAAGTGTCCGCACTAATGGTGGTGGTTACGTCGTTAAGTAGAGGCAGCACCATTTGCCATCTTTCCCATTCAGTCTGCCAAGGGATCGAATGATTCTGTGGAGCAGTGGATTCGGCACCAATATCGATTGCATCAAATTGATTAAGATTTTTTAAGCGATGGGAAATGGTGTCGGGAGACAAGAACTCTCCCCCATCAGAAAAAGAATCAGGGGTGACATTCATCACCCCCATTCGTTTAAGTTTCATTTATGCTGGAGTTGGTTTACCAGCGCCAAACATTGGATTTGCTCCAACCACTGTTCCCTCAGGAGCAGATGGTTCGGCCGGTTTTTTACTTAGCTCAGGTTGACCAATATCTTTACCAGCAACCACGTTTCTGATTTGTTCTGCATCGAGAGTTTCCCAAGCAACGAGGGCAATCGCCACGCGGTGAAGGGCATCAACATTATCATTCAGAATTTTTTTCGCGATTTCATAGTTCGTCTGAATCAAATTTGCAATTTCAGAATCAATTCTGCGAGATGTTTCGTCTGAGAATGAAACACTTTCTGAACCATAAACCATGCCACCATTTTGTTTGGCATAATTAATAGGTCCAAGTTTCTCACTCATACCCCAGTTACAAACCATGCTACGAGCAAGGTCAGTAGCACGTTCAATATCGTTTGATGCACCGTTAGTCATTTCACCATAAACGATTTCTTCAGCAACACGTCCACCCATAAGGAAAGAAATAAAATTCTCACCCTTCTCTTTAGACAGGTTCAACATATCTTCATTCGGGAGGGTCTGAGTCACACCCAGGGCCTGACCACGAGGCATGATCGATACTTTATGAATAGGATCTGTCTGAGGAAGGTTCATACCAACAATTGTGTGTCCGGCTTCATGATAGGCCGTAAGCTTCTTTTCTTTTTCTGAAATCATCATCGACTTACGAGCAACACCCATTAGGACTTTATCTTTAGCATTTTCAAAATCACTCATATCCAGAGCTTTCTTACCATCACGAGCAGCTAATAAAGCAGCTTCGTTAACTAAGTTAGCAAGATCAGCCCCCGTAAATCCAGGTGTACCTTTAGCAATAACTTCTAGATCCATATCTCCAGAAAGTGGAGTTTTACGTGTGTGAACCTTAATAATAGCGTGACGACCACGAACATCCGGACGACCAACAGTTACACGTCGATCGAAACGACCTGGACGAAGGAGGGCCGGATCTAGAACATCCATACGGTTAGTAGCGGCCATAATAATAACGCCTTCATTTGATTCGAAGCCGTCCATTTCAACTAAAAGTTGGTTGAGAGTTTGCTCACGTTCATCGTGACCACCACCCATACCTGCCCCACGGTGGCGTCCAACGGCATCAATCTCATCAATAAAGATGATACATGGAGCGTGTTTTTTACCTTGCTCGAATAAATCGCGGACTCGGCTTGCACCAACACCAACGAACATTTCTACAAAGTCAGAACCTGAAATAGAGAAGAATGGAACTCCGGCCTCTCCTGCAACAGCACGAGCAAGTAAAGTCTTACCTGTTCCTGGAGGTCCAACGAGTAAACAACCCTTAGGGATTTTTCCACCCAAAGTTGTGTATTTTTTAGGCTCTTTTAAGAAATCAACAATCTCTGCCAGTTCTTCTTTAGCTTCTTCAACACCAGCGACATCAACGAAAGTCATTTTCTTATCGTTTTCAGTTAGCATCTTGGCCTTAGACTTTCCAAAGCTCATGGCCTTTCCACCACCTGCTTGAAGCTGGCGAAGAAAGAAAAAGAAAAAAACAAAAAGAAGAATCATCGGCAACCAGTTAATTAACATAGTCGCAAGAAACCCTTGTTTCTCTTCTCTTTTGTAGTTAGGAATAATTCCTGCAGTTTTTAGAATGCGGAAAGTTTCATCTCCAGTGTTACCTGTTAGTTCAAAGTAAGTTCCGCCATCATAGCCATCATTAAATTTTCCTTGAATGATGTTATCACCCTGAAAAGTGACTTCCTTCACCTTGCCGGCCTCGATTGCCGTAATGAAGCTGGAAAAATTAATATTTTTTGCCTGAACTGTTTTGGGATCCAAGACCTTCATGACAAATGCCATGATCAAAATAACTACTATCCACAGCATGAGAGTTTTCTGTTGTTTACGCATAAAATACCTTTTTGAGCTCTTAATGAGACTGATAAGAATTATACGGGAGGGAATTATTCTTGGAAAGCAAAGAGATTGGCCAAATTCCAAAGAGGCAAGAGTCTGAGCTTTTCAGGCAACTTCTTTTTTTTTCTTTCCCATGTCTCTATGCCCTTTAAACAGGACACAAAGCGAAAACCTCTTTCTTTACATACCTGAGATGTGGCCGGAAACAGTGGATCATAGACTGAAGCATTTAAGGTTTTAGCGATATTTTCAGGACCGCAAATTAAAATGAGGCCAGGCATGTTTAACATAGCATCAGAAGTTGTTACTAAATTCTTCCAAGCGCGCTCCAGGTCCATCCTGCTAAAGGTCGGGAGACTCATAAGCTCTGCGCCTGAAATCCCTTTGAGAGTTTTAGCAATCGCCTCATCATGATTGTTCATATTTTGTTGATAGATCATCAAAAGCTTATGAGAAGAATAAACCTCTGTTCCACCGCTAAAGTGAAAAGGACCTTTCTTGCCATTATCAATGGCCTTAAACATTTTTAAAATTTGAGCTGAAATCTCTCCCCTCTCTGAATTTGAAAAGGAGTGCAGCAATTCCTGGACTTGATACTGAGAGAATTGTGGCCCCTGAATGATTGCGCCTTGCTCGTAGAGATGAATTTGATTTTCATTCACACGATTAGTAATGTTCAAATGCAAAATAACCGCCATATGATTGGCATGATTCACATAATGTTTTAAATATTTAGGAAACCGCTTTTTAATAAGTGGGGCGAGACTTTCTCGCAAAAAGTTCCGATCATACTTAGTTTCTTTATTGGTAGGATCGTTCCTGAAAACAATATTCTCAAAGCGCGAAAGATGTAATAGCTGCTCTTTAGTGACACATAGAAAAGGCCGAATAATTTTCCCATTACGAACGGGAATTCCCAGCGAGGATTTAGGCTGGCCCGAACGGTATCGTTGCATGATACTCCATTCATAAGAATCATCTATGTGGTGACCTAACCATAAGCTTTCACCCGGAAGTAAATCATTCAAAAGCAGGGCCCGACGTTCTTTTCTTGCCCGACCTTCAAAGTTACCAATTTTTGTATCCAAATCTTTAGCATGAAGAATTTTAAACGGAATATGATTCTGATCACAAAAATCCCGCACTAAGCTTGCATCCTGATCTTGACCGGAACGAGTGTGATGATGAACGAAGAGTGCTCGGATGGGTCCGATCTTCTCTTGTTTAAAAAGCTCGTGGGCAAACCAAAGAAGTGCCATGGAATCCACGCCACCAGATACCGCAATCACGTGCGATCCAATGAGTTCATTTGGTGAGGTTACGTTGCCCAAAAAGCGAAATACATGCTTAAAGAACAGTGCTCTATATGAGGTCGAACTTAGCTTATTCATAGCTCCAAAACAGTATAATCCTGCGTTATTGTTATTGACTAGAGACGCTCAGTTAAATAGGATGACTCTACTTTTTTCTTATGGCGACGTAGCTCAGTTGGTGAGAGCACAGCATTCATAACGCTGGGGTCGGCAGTTCAACTCTGCCCGTCGCTACCATTCTTTATTATCCCTATCTCAGCTTATTAGACATTTAATTTTTTTCTTGAGGATTCAATATTAAGATTCGTGGCACCAAAATCACTAAACAAATTAGTAGTTTGTAGCAATTTGTCCAAAGGTTAGTCACATGTACTCAAAATCCCACTATTCCTACTAGCTAAGTTATTGAATTATTGAATAAAAAAGCTGTCACCAATATTGCAAAGAATGGGCTAGGGATTTGTGAGTTGAAGGGTTTAGGCCATGTAGATTTTACACCATAAGGGTGTTTACACCGCATGGCGCTAAATATCTGACTACACTTATCCAAAAAGTATAAAACCGGTTAATTTGAATTTTAGAGAGGTCATTGTGATTAAAGTAAAAAGCCGTCGCAAGCTTCAGCCCTACAATCCGAACCTGGGATTTATTGGAAGCGTGAAAGTCGATGTTGCCAACTACATCTTCTCTTCAAAGCGCAAGCGTGCCCCTTATCAACACTCAAAGGCACTGGTAAAAAACCTCCTTACACGTGATGTGTCTGTGCATTTGAAAGAATCACAAGGTCTAACACGATTTATTCGTAAACGTGATCTGACATTTCAAAAATCAGACGCTAATGGGAATTACAAAATTTTCACAGTTCCTTGTACAACAACCATCGTGCCGATGCAGAAATCAATTTTTAATACGATTGAAAAAGCAGCACAAACTTTGATCGTGTCTTTACGCTGCGTAATCCAGGATATCTATGGCTCAAAAACAATAAAAGACTCTGGTTTTGTAAAATCACTACCAATTGAGATCAGAAGCATTTTTATTGATGCCATAAAAGAATCTCCAAACTACTTCCTTCAACTCCATAATCCATCAATGAAGAAATACCCTTTCTTTGATAACGTTGGTCTTGATTTGGTGTTAATTGAAGATTATTTTGAACAATCAAAAAATTTCGATACTCTTTTGAAGGCAAAAAAAACGGATAAGCTTCCTGAACTTCCTTTCAGAATCCTTGAGCTTAATGCTGGTGCCCCATCAGGTGCTTCAAATAATATGAACGTACTCGAAGGTCATTATGAACAGAATCCGGAAGTTCTTGATTCTCTCGGCCGCTTAATGCCAAATGATCACTTTCAAGTCCTTGCTGAAACATATAAAACTCTGGGTGAAGACTGGACCGGTATTAAAGACGGAATCCAGGTTATTCTTCCTCCTGGAGGAATGAACGGTGCTGCTCCAGAAATTCACAACCTTGCTGCATATTCTGGTTTAGTTTACGCCGATCCAGTCCAGTTATTCTCAGATGAGAAAGGTTATATTCGTCTTCGTACTATTAACGGTTCTAACCCAATTATTACGGCGATTTATTCCCGCATCAATGCAGACTCAGCACTATTTGATGTTGATAAGGGCGTGATCCTTCGTGATGCGGATACAAATGAACCACTTTATCTTCGTGACTCATTCAAACTTGGTGAAGATGGAGAGGCCCCTTTAGTCTTAGATGTTAAAGGTAATCCAATTCCACTTCAGTCTGATTATGCCGTTCCAGGACTTTTGGAAGCAGTTCTTACGAAAAAAATCTATATGGGTGGTCTAAACCGAATTCTTGATAACAAGATTATTCTTGCGGCCCTAACAACTTATGCACCTATTTATTTTGCAGGAAAGATTAAAGAATTAGGTCTTAACAACAACGGACCAAAGATAACTCCTCCAGAAACACTTCCACCTAAGATGGAATCAGTAAAAATTATTGAAGCTAATCCGGAAGAATGGGTTGTAAAAGCGCCAAATCTTTCTGGTGGCTCAGGCATTCACATCATGAAGTCACTTTCTAAGCAATCAAGGAAAGAAGTTCTTGATATGATTCGTAAAAAGCCAGATCATTTCGCTTATCAAAAGCTTGTAAACATAGCTCGAATTCCAGTAGCCATGAAAGATAAAAAAGAAGGCATTCGCTTTGCAAATTTAGCTGCTGATATTCGTCTATGGGTTTTCTACGGCGGCGGAAATAAAGCACTTCCAAAAATGACTCATAATGCTTTAGTTCGATATGCCCCTGAAGAAAAAGGCCCCATGAGCTCAATCGTAAATACCTCAAAAGGTGGCGGTTATGCTCCATTCGTTGTAGTTGACGACATTGGAACTTCAGAATCAGTTAGCGCGATGGAATTTATAAAAACAAAAGCACCAATACCTCTACAAACTCACCTACCAATGTTTGTAGCGGCCCAACTTATTCAAGTGTCACGACTTGCAGTCGAAATGAATACTCATCTTAAAAATGAAACTGCGGACAGCTATACAACATTAGGTCTGGCACTTTCTTTGAAAACTCAGTGCCGTGAAGTATTGAGCTTTATGAATCCGAGAGCAATTGAACCCATTTATAAGATCATTGATTTATTGGAGGCAAAACAAGAATCAAAGGCCACGGCAAAATTCTTTGATTTGGTTAACCTAAATCAGCTTACTCTTGTTACAAGCCTTCAAAAGCTTGAGTCAAAAAACAAACTTCCCAATGGTTTTCGTGAGCGCTTAGATGAACTCTTGGTCATGGACCAGGACATTGTGTACCAAAACTATACTGTTGAAAACCGTAACCATGATCGAAAAATCTTGAAAAACCTAAAGGCAATTTTAGTTGAAAGAGCTAAAGGCAATAAAGTGCTCTTAAAAGAATACAATGGCCTTATCAAAATCTTAAATTCAAGCATTGAAGCCTCATTTCCAAGAGAGATACTTAAAGGTAAAGCAGCGCAAAACCTACTAAAATTAGTTGAAAGTTTCATGAATATGGTTAAGGACCGCTTACAAAACTCTGAAAAAGCGATTGAGTTTGCAAAGTTATTCTCAACTGATTTGGTTCATCCTGAATTGAAATTTGATACCTTTGGATTAAAGCAAGAATCGCTTTGTAAAAAAAGTGGCTTTCTAACTGCTTCACAAAAAGAATTTGCAACTGGTGAGTTGTTAACAGAATCTGATTACATATCACCGATGATAAAAGAGGCCCGTGTTGAATGGATCAAAATCGAAGCCGAAGCTAAAAAACAAACATTGGCTAAACGCGTTCAGTTTTTGGCAAAAAAACGTGCGGCACATTTTGAAAAATATCCATTAATTGCGCGCATGAATCAGATCATGAAATCTTCAAACGTTGGTGTTTCAGATCTTATCGAATTAATGCCTGCTATGCCTTATGCAAAATTCAACCTTGAGATGTTTGCTAAGAAACAAGGCCTAACACTTGAAGATATCTTCACCAATGAATTAACCCCAAACAAAATCTCAATTTTGACAACTGAACAGATTGGCGAAAATAAATTATCCGCCCAAGATCATGCTGGTGAATGTTTTGCCAAAAAACGTAAATCTCATGGACTCTTTTCTGATTCAGATATTTTCATATGGATCCGAAAGGAATTAGATCCTCTCACTCAGATCTATACAGCTGGACATGAAGTTATTCACTTTCATCAAATTGAAGAAACAACAAAATCAGAAGCAAAAGCATTATCAGATGGTGCTATAGCTCAGGCCTACTTTCTTAACTTTTACGGGAATTTTCTTGGGGTATCGGCCGCATCTCTTGAAGGATTGTCTGTAGACATATCAGTTGAGCGCCAACCTCTTTATGGACTTGCAGATCGTATTGTTCCTTATTTTTATACTCCACTATTAACCGAGATTCGATCGGGTATAAATAGTTCTCGTGAAAAATACGAAAAAGTTTTAAATAAATACGGTTCTCTTTTTAGTTACATGATGCCTAATTCTAACCAGGTTAAAGTTAAGGCATTGCAGGAAATTATTCCGGCCTTAGAAAATGCCAAGAACATTCTTTTCGCAAAAGAAATTGGTCTTGAAATCAAAATGGACGAAATTTGCTCTGCAATCCCAAGTGCAAATAAAGCTCAGATTAAAACATTTGGTCCTAAAATTATGCGCGCTGTAAAAAAAGCATCACCAGATTATGAAGCACTTACAATTATTGGGAATCATCAGTTCTATGGCGTTAGTTTCGCCAGGAAACTGGATGTCTCTAAGTCGATTACGCTTAAACCCATTTTAAGTACGATTTCACTTGGAAACAGCTACAACCAAACTCAACAACAGCAACAGCAGTAGGATGTTTTTAGATGAGAACAGAAATATTAACCAGTGAAATTCCAAAGCTGTTTCCATTCTTGGAAACTCTCCTCCAGGATGGCGGGAAGAAGCTTTTCGCAATCTTGGGTGAAGTAACACGTTCATCTAATTTTGATGGACGCAGTGGTTATCATTTCCATGAAGAAAATCTATTTGCTTCAATTGAATTTGGAGTGTTATTTGGTGGATCTGGTTTTGTTATCCGACGATACAAGAAAACAAAAGAAGAAGAATTTGAAAGTTTTGATCACTTCGATAAAAAGGGAAATTTTACTTTTACTTCGAACCAAAAAACTCTTGATCCTCTGTATGTAGATTCGATGAACATGGATGCAACATGCCCCATTCTTAATCACTTATACAACTTTTTATCACTTGAATATAAGCGGGCAGCTGAAGGAAAATCTTGGGCAACAGATCAAGTTCATATTATAGAGCTTTTTTTACGCCAAATTTTCAAATCCAAGATTGTGCAACTCTCTATTAAAAGTGGAATCAACGATCCTGCAATTTCTGGCATCTACGAAAAAATCCAAAAAGCTGAAATGGATCCAGTTCTGACATGGGAAGAGCGCCAGCTTGTATTTGATTCGTACCGCGAAACGCTAGATGCAGTTATTGCAACAAAAGTTCGTGCTCATAAACTTTCAAGTTTTAGCTTTTCATTACAAAAGATGAGAAAGAATTCTTCAAATTTCAGAGGGCGTGTTACTGCTCGACCAATTAGCAATGCCAAAGGTCTATTATTTCGCTATACGATTGGAAAAGTTCTTTGGTTTATCCATACAGTGAAAGATAACCTCGGGTACTCAGTAGCGCTGGCCGTTTATGGCCCCTTTACTTATTATTTCATCACAATGCCAATGAACCCACATGCTATGCAGGCAGTTGGTCGTTTGCGTGGAGTTTATTTAGACACTAGGGCCGAAATTTCTGAATTAGTTGATAATGTTGAAGGACTTACGAACAAATCAACGACAACACTTGTTCAATTACCTGTTCCAGCAGAAAAAACGTTGGCCATAGTTGAAGACACTATTTCAACTACAAATGCTGCACCAGAAACAAGCTCAACAGCATCTGCACCAGCTGTGGACCCAAAACTGCTCGCCAATATTATCTATGTTTCATCAACTACGATGGGCCCAGTCCAAGATATATCAGTTGATCTTGGTGATGGTGCAAATGAAAAGTATAAACCGACTTTTTTAAACATGCTTCTTACAACTGATATCCCAAAAGTTGATCGCCAACTTTGGAATGATCGCATGAGTAACTTTAAGCAAATGCAAATTGCTTACGAAGAGAATATTGAGTACGCCTCTCGTATGGGTCGTCTTGAACAACTCGAGACTCAATACAATTTCCCGATGCAAGTTGAAAGCACTTGGGAAGAGCTAGAACGCTACAATGGCTTGATCTTTCGCATGCGTGAGGAGAATCCAAATCTCTCACCTAAGATGAAGCAATATCTTTCAAACGAAATAAACCGCACTCAGCAGTTAGAACTTTACCTTTGGGACCGCATGGGTCGCTTTGTCCTAGATCAAATCTACGTTATGCTTGACCAGGATAATGAACAAAAACGTAGTGACTATTATGTCGGCCGTTCTTTTGTATTCATGCAAGAAATGACGAATATGCTTTCATGGCGCTACAAGAACTTTAAAAAGCCTGAGGGGTATGAGCGAATCGAAAAACTTGCAAATTTTTATGCTAAGAACCGTAAAGAATTTGGCTCTGTTACAAAAAACTTAACGGCCAACTCAGATCTTTATAAGCAGAAAGATGTTCTTAACACTAAAGAATTCCGTTCTTACATGAAGCGCCAGTGGGAAATTCTTTATCTTCAAAACTCTAAAGCTGAAGAAGCTTCAAACAATGGACTGAATATGTATATCTGGTCGGTGCGAAATACCGTCTGGGTTTTACAATCACTTTATTCTGCTAAGCGAGAGGAGCTCGGACTCTTGATTAAGCGAGATATTTCTGGTCAGATGTTTTCGCCAGGTGATCTGCTCAGTCGATCAAAGATATCTATGATGTATGAAACTCACATTCACAACTTAACGTTAGAATATGTAGGTATTAGAGAGGAAATCATGAAGAGACTTGGAAAAGATATCGAGTCTACTCAGAGGATGATGATACTCGAAAACCTGAAAGAGTTTTTGTCTGATCGAGAAAAGTTGGATGGCCTAAGTGTAGCTACCTCACAAAGAACAGCGGGAACGACTTTATGAAATTGAAGAAAATCAATGTCTCCTCTCAATTACTGATTCTTCTTCTTGCCGGTCTTGTTATGGGACTAATGTTACAGATGGCACAAGCTCAAGTTCTTCAAACTCAAGCACCTGGTCAAACTCTGGGCGAGACTTTGATGAAGAACACTTCATTAGGATATTACCATCAATTTCTAGGTCCTACTGTCGGTGGGCCAAACGGCGAAACATATAATGTCTTCGTCGAAGGACAATCCCCATATCAAAGTTTTCATGCCGCAAATATTAAATATACCTTCAATTCAGATTGGGCAATGGGCGTAAGTTTAGCTGCCACGACGGCCTATGGTGACTCTGTTACTAATAAGAAAACTGGCTACGAAACAAATAATTTGAGAGACGAATTCTATAATGCTCGTGCTTTTGTAAGTTTGCCTTCTTATACAACGTCGGTTGGTACACTATTTACGACAATTTCCTATGAAGCACCTACATCAGTCGTTTCCCAAAGAGATAATATGCAATATGGTGGAGTGCTTGCGCAAAGCTTTGCTATCAAGTTGCCAAGTATGAAATGGACAGCTGGTTTCTCATGGCAATATTACCGTATGGTTTATAAGGATAACGTTCAATCTCGTCCGGCAAACTATTATTTCCCTGGTTCTGTACCTGAGAAAATTGCCCGTCAAACAACAATTGTAAGCGGTGGTCCATACATGACATATCGCCATAATGATAAATGGGGAATGAATTCAGCGATGATATTTGACTGGGATCAAAGAGGAAATCAAACAGGAACAGCGAGCTTCAATAATAACTTACCCGATCGTGCCCGATTAGGTATTTCATATTTCCCTTCTAAGATTAAGCAAATCGCCAACGTGGGTATTTTCACTCAGGGACTTGTTAAATACACTGCCGCAACCCATGCCGTTGGTGCAGAATTCGCTCTGAGATTTTAATCAATTTGAATTAACATGCTCTTAGAAAGTTGGATGCCATTACTGCAAAATATTGGCAGCTTCAACCTGAAGTGCTAAAATGAAAATACAGAAAACAAAAAGATATTTAAACATATTTTCTTCCTTGGTACTGACTTATCGGTGATGACCGAAAAAGCTTGAGCAAAAAGGTTTGCTTTAGTTTAAATACTGAGATTTCGTTTTACCAGGGCCGGTATAATTAAACATTAAGGTACCTGGTAGATCCTCACGCAGTAGCTCTAATTGCGACTTATGTCTTCCCTTGCGATCAGCATGACCCATCTGGGTATCAGGAACGCCCAGGCATCCATCAGTGGCGTCAATTCTGTCTCTTGCCGAGGCGGCCGAGCTTACCTCTTGAGTAAGATCAAACAGATCTTCCTTGGTGTTTTTAAAATCAATTTCCATAAAGTTCTTATAAATATCGATTCCTGGAATTCGTTTTTTCTCAGAACTGATAACCCAAGTTTTGTCCACGTATTCTTGATTTGGTGTTCTCCAGCCATGAACAACTAAGTCCCTTCTAGCCATCGACTTGTTATTTACATCGATTCCACTGAGAGTCACATTATTTAAATAAGTTCCACCGGTGCTTGCGGCCTTCGCAATGTAAAAGCCTTCAGATGAAAGCAAAGATCCTGCAGCATTTGAAGTCTGAGGCGAGCTGCCTAATTTATCAATTCCTGCTTCCTGAGATCGATCTTTTCCACCACCGTGAGCAACCCAAGTATTATGCAGAACTTTTTTCGACTTAATATCAATGACAAACATTCTTCTCTCATTAGAGGGACGAGAATAATCGACGATTGTAATAACATTGGGATTCGTAATTTCATTTTTGTGGCCAGTTTTCAAAACGGCTTCACGGCCAGCAAGAGCTTCTTCAAATGCTTTTTGACTGACGAAAGGACATTGTGAGTATCCATCAGCATCTTGAGTGAAAATTTTCCTTTTCAACAATTCTTCTTTTATTACTTCTGCTTTGTAACTTGGTTTAGTCTTGGAAAGTTTATGCATTTCCTGAAGCATAACTCCCCGTAAGCGTGCCATTGCTTCGAATCGACCTGCGCTGTTATCTTCAAATGTTTTTAGCAGTCCTTCACCATATTTAATTGTTTCGGAACTAATTCCGTAATCTTTCGCAAATTCTTTAAAGCGTAAGATTTTAATTTCTCTGGTGAGATAGGCATCCGTTTTAACAATAAATCTCATATCTTCAAGGAGCTCCATGAAAAGAATAGGACTTAGCTTCTCTTGAGGGTCATTCAAAACTTTATCCGGTTCACAAAAAGCAGAAGAGAGAAAATCTTTTTTGAGTTCATCATAGGTGCTGTTGGCGCTCTCATAAACTGCCTGAATCGTTTTACGTGAAACATCTTCGACATTTTGCTCAATAACTAATGGATCCTCACAAACTTCTTCAATTTTAGGCAAAGGCGAAATAATCAGTGGAATTAAATCAGGCAGCTCATCTTGAACTTCATTAATGGCCAGGGCCGGCGCTCGAGCAATGGCCTTATCAAAGACGGTAGATTTAGCAAGTAAATTTCGTTCAGAATGTGTGAGTAATTTCGGATTTTTTGACTCAAAATCAAGCAGAAAACTCTTGAGCTCATCAACCCATTCCGTTCGTATTTTAAGCCCCTGATCAACGGAAGCCTGAATCTGCAGAGCGATCAAGAAAATGAACAAAACAAAAAAGTGTTTAAGCATAATTTCCTTATTTGCACTCATCGGCTTATACTTGACAAAACTGGACCAGCGCTGCAAGTGCCTGGATTCACAGACTTCTGCATCGTGTAAGTTATTCATAATACGCAAATTTCAGTGTATTTAACGCGGAGCACGAGATACATCTAGTCTACTTATTTTTACCTATTCAGGAGGCCCCTTTGAAACGATATTTAGCATTGATCACGCTTGCGCTACTGACTACACCAGTGTTCGCACAAGTTGCAGATGATGATGAACCTTGCGATCCAGCTGTTGAGCAGTGTGGAGATGATCTTAATTCTGAGGCCTACAAAAATATTTACCCTTTTGTACCAATGGCAACTAAAGATATTCAATTTCGAGTGAATCGTTTAACTGAGAATGAGAATTTTATTTGGGACATCAGAGAAATCAATAAACGTGGTCTGACTCGTGCTAACACCAAAGTTCAACCATGGGGTGGATCATTCTGGCCTCTCATCCAAGGGCAAGTTGCAAATACTTATCAAAATAAGAACTTCTCAATTCTTCACGGGGCATTTAACGGACTAGAAGTTACATCTTGGAAATACAATTATAATAAATTTCAAAAGCGTGAGGAGAAAGTTCTTCCTAAGATTTATGAACTAGACGAAAAAGATCTTGCTGAACTTGCTCCTTCTGAGAAATACGACATCCTTTTAGGAGACACTTCATTCGATTTAACAAAACGTGTGTGGACAAATGCAACTACTTGGGGTGCCAAGAAGAAATGGGGATATCTAAGTTCAATTGACCTTCCTGCTGGTTACCGAATTCCTAAAGCTTCAAGCTTCCTTGCTCTTTGGGAAGGGATTTGTCACGGATGGGCGGTAGCTGCTGGCCATTATGATCGTCCTGAAAAAACAGTTTGGGTGACTCTCCCAAATAAAAAGAAAATGCCATTCTACCCTACTGACTTGAAAGCGCTTATTTCTCTGATGTGGGCAAACTCAACAGTCCAGGATTCAGTAATTAGTGAAGGTCTTCGTTGTAATCGTAAATCACCTAAAAAAGATGAACATGGACGTTTCATTGATACTCAACTGGATAAAGGTGACACGCATCTTCTTCCACGCTGTGCCGACGTACACCCTGCTGTCTATCACGCAAGTATCGTAAACATCCTCGGAATCGAGGGACGAAGCTTTGTTGTTGATAGACATGCTAAGGCATCAATTTCTAACCAGCCTGTATCTGGTTATGAATACACATATTTTAATCCTCGTTCTGGGAAGGAAGGAAGTCTTGAGACAACAACACTGTCTGTAGACAAATATACAGACGATCCATTTAAAGCGGCCCGTAACGCTGACACCAAATTTATCGTTGGTGTAGCAATGACATTAAAATATATTGACTGGGAAGATCCAGTAAAACAAGAAACTAATGGTCCGGCCGATGATAAATTGAATAAATTTTCTTTCAACTATGACCTTGAGTTAGATGAAAACTATAAAATCATTGGTGGTCAGTGGCGTGTAGATAAGGATGCAAGTGCACGAATATTTAAAAACAACACTGATCAGCCAGACTTTTTTTGGGTTGTTCCACGCGATTATAAAAAGTATTTCCAACCAATCGCTGGATTACCAACTTGGGATTTTAGAAAATCCACTCTTCCACCTAAAGAGTTCATGGCCGCTGCCCATAATGCTCATAGTTTTGTTTACCAGGAAACACGTGAGTACGGCTTTGATCACAAGTGTCCGGTGTTCCCACTCAAAGGTACTGAGGGTGAGATGAAGACTGTTAACTGTGAGTTTAAATACCCACGTCCTCAACCTTTAATTAACGTCATCAATAAACTGTTAGAAGAGTCTCGTAAATAAGAGGATGATATGAAAAAGAGAACTCTATCATTAGTTTTATTATCGACGACTGCCTTTGCAAATATGCGCCCCATTCCTGAATATGAGCGGATCACTCCGCTCCTTCAAGGACAACGGGAAGTAACTAATCTGGTTGAAATCGAGAAACTCGGGCTTAATTCAGGTACGACTGGTTTGGATTTGTGGTCAGGATCTTACTGGCCTCAGTATCAGGGCTCACTTGGTGTGCGCTATCGCGACTCTTCGTTTATTGCCCTCATGAAAGAACATGAACAATATGATAAGTTCAAAGAGCTTAGTGAAAAAAAACCTGTCTACACTTATAGCGGTAAAGAAAATTTGCTTTCTCCAGCTGAAAAATACGATTTAGTTGTGGGTGACGGTCTCATGTCCCTCACCAAGTATGCCTGGGAGCTTGGTGCAAAAAATGAGAATTTAGGAAAAGTTCCTACTTGGCGTGGGATTTGTGATGGATGGTCTTCTGCGGCACAGATGATGCCAAGACCAGCGAAGTCAGTGACACTTTTAACTCCACAAGGGACTCAGATTACGTTCTTTCCAGAGGATATTAAGGCCCTTGGATCCCTACTTTATGCACGCGCTCAGGACAATGTAATATTTCTTGGAAAACGTTGTTACCCGGTAGTGGGGATGTTTACGGGAGGCTGTGATGCCACTAATCCGGCCACGCTACATAAGACCTTTGCCAATCGCGTAGGTATGTTAAAGAAATCTTTTAATGCCGATATTTCTACTAGTTCACAAGTTTGGAACTATCCAGTGAAGAGTTATAAGTTCACTTATTACCATGTGTTCAATGATGAAGAGTCATTAGATTTCAGAAAAGTATATGAAGTTTTTGAAAAGAAGCATCGCTTTATAAAGGCCAATCGTCGTCACGAAAGAACTTATGCCATTGTTGGTGTTAAGGCCGAAGTGGTCTATGCTAATATGAGAGAAGCAAACCTTCTTACTACTGATGGAATTGCTGCCGATCAAAATCTTACGAAAACATATCTCTATGACCTAGAGTTAGATCGTAATTTTACTATTCTTGGTGGTGAATGGTATAGTGGTGGCCCTGATTTTATCTGGGCACCAAATGATAAAACCTATCCGATTTCTGATGGTGAAGCGGGCGCAAAACCAATTACAGCTATTGAAATAACAAAAGCGGCGCAAATTTCTTCAAAAGTTGGTCAGCCGCTTTCTATTATCGTAGAAAAATTATTCGAACAATCTAAGTAACATTCCGGGGAGCCTCCTAGTGAAGCTCCTCGCCTTTTGCAGCTCGCTCTGCCATTTCTCTAACAATATATCCGATCGCATAGGGAGCAGAATCGTGTTCTGCTGCTGACTTATGATCAAACCCAATTTTATGTGTCCATTCATGTGCAAAGTTTCCGGCCACATCGCTAGGCTTGAAACTTTTAAAGAATTTCCAGTTGATATTGATGGTATTGATGTCGCCATTAGTCCAACCAATAACCTTTGAGTACCGTTTGTTGTAAAGTGAAAGGTAGTAATTCATTTCACCAGGAGTATTTTGCTGAAGAGTCTCTCTGCCATCCATAAAAGTGGCATAAATCTGTGTATTAGTTAAACCCTTATTAGAAGCAAATTCTGTCTTACCTTGAGTGTTTACAAAATTCAAAACTCTACTTTTAAACTCTTCAGAGTTAACAACTTTTTCAAGTACAGAAAAGGCCTGCTCAACCTTTTCCAAGCTTTGAGCATCAAACCCCTTCACTTCCATGCCCTTAACCGCAAGATACCCGGCATTCACTGAATAGGGTTGAATAAATCTGGCATCAGATGCTTTTAACATCTTAGGGGCCACCGTAAGAGCACTCGCATGCTCATGTTCGTTATGATTAATTTTAGGTGAATTTATGAAAGAGGCGCAAAGTAGTAACGATAGTGAAAAAATCCATTTTTTCATAACTTCAATCCTTGAAGAGGTATACTTAGCTTTTCGGGTGAATATGATGAAAGTTTTGAGGTATTTTATGGATGCAATTGGTAGGGAAAAATCTACCTTCCCCCTAGGATTTCCATCACCTTTATGGGATGTTCTGGCTTATGAAGTTCTTGATTTTGTTGACCCTCTTTTTGAACCCGATCGTCTTGGCAAAACCACTCGTTTTGATCACCTATTTTGATCCCTTTAACAATACCGCCTTTAATAACTCCGAGAGAGTTGCAAAGGCCCTTGTTACAAGGACCAACATGGAGACTTCACAAATAGAAATTAAACTTTGCATCCTCAATACTATTTTTGATAAGGCCTATGCACAGACAGAAGATTGTTTAAAGGCCCTGCCAGAGCAACCTCTCATGGTCCTTGCTTTGGGTGAATCAACATGTCAGCTCAAAGTCGAAACCATAATGAGAAATATTGATAAAACTCGTGGCCCGGATAATGCCGGGGGAGAAAGAAATAACTCCAGAATCATTCAAGAAGCTCCAGATGCTATTGGAATGCGCTATCCGCTACCACAGATGTATTGTGCCCTCACTGTTTCTGAACGAAATAGTATGGATGTTTCAAATAGTGCGGGAGGTTTTGTCTGCAACAATACTGGATTTCAAATGAGCTATCATTATCCTGAAATTCAATATGGATTTATTCATGTCCCGGCCAACAACTGCAGCAATCTTACTAAGAAAACAGATGTCGCTGTCGGTATTCTTGAGAAAATGATTCTAAAAGCTGTAAGTTACCTTTCATCTGAGGAAAAAAATCCTGGTTTACCTCATTCAAGTAATGAGATTCGTCTTCCAACAAAAAAAGATGAAATCAAAGGGCTTTTGCGTCAGTATACTAACAAGAATGATTGTTTGAATGAATATCTCAAAAAGTCTAAGGCAGCTGACGAAGGCCGAAGTATCTTTGGATTGATGAATTAATCGTTGTCGACAAAATCGAAATTACTTATCCAGCTTGAGCAATAAACCAAGTCGGTACCCATTATATTTTGATCGCAAACGAATAAACAATTCACATTGTGGTTCATAAAAAATAACATAGACGTTTTTTTGCTTTTTAACTTCAAAAATCGATCCAGTTCAAGAATTTTCAAATATTTTGAACAAGTAGAAGACCTGCGATTAAATCAGCCCATTTTTTATTAGGCATGAATTTCCATTTTACCAATTATTTTTTTTGCCCAGTCATATCCCAAACTATAACCATTTTTATAATACCCACCGATCCACCAACATTTACCATGGTTTTTTATATAGGGAGATCGTTTGGGAGCTTTCTCGCGAATGCCTACTTTAACTTCAGCAGCTGAGAAGTCCGGAAGCTTAAGTTCAAGAGAAGATTGCAACCTCTTATAAATTTCAAGTAAAGAGTTCATTTCAGGCAATTCATAATGCGTAACCAAAGAGGTTGAACCTATCAACAGCTTGTGTGAATGAGCATGATAAACAAGATTATCCCCATCCAAAGTTAATGAATAAGAGTGATGACCCAAATTGACGTTTCTAAATTCTAGATACGATCCCTGCACCGGTTTAATATTGGATAACTGATCATTTGATTGTTTGTTCCAAAACCGGTTAACACTTCCCCCTGCAAAAATCACTGCATCAAAAACATGCGTATAACCATTTTGTGTTTTAACTTCAACACCTTCAGAAATTTCATCAACGCTCAAAACAAAATCGTTTTTCTGAATTAAAGGCAACGTAGAAGATTGATTAAGTAACCATTCAAGATATATTTCAGGATCAATCAAATATGCATTCTCGCAGGCCATGTAGACGTCACTTCGAAATGAAAAAAGTGAAAAATCTTTTGCAAACTCTCCGTTAGGATAACGTTTTTTTAAGTCATCAAGCTTGCTTAGGCCCCCAGTATATTGCGTAATAGGAAAAACCCCTGCCGGCCGATCATTTTCAATGTGAGAAGAAAAAGTTTGAAAGGCACCGACTAAAAGATCGCCCAAATCGGAGTGACCCAGCGAAAGCCCCCTGGGTGCGACAATCGCCGTGGACCGAAGCGAACATGTATGAGCAAAACTGTCAGAATCAAAAAGTGTGATTTCTGAAAATTTTTTATTTCCCTTGGCAAGAGCATAAAGCAGACTTCTGCCTGCTATTCCTGCCCCAATAATGGCGAGTCTGGTCAATTTCAATCCTTATTGTTTATTTCACTCATATTTTCCCACAATTTCTTGCCAATTTCTACTCTTGCTAGCTACCCTAAATGCTCTTTTATAATGTTATTTCGAAGGACATTTCAGTATGGCGCCTCAGATCTTAGACCCACAAGCAATGATCTTTTCTACTACTAAACTTGGTTTACCCCCTCAGAAGGTCTTGGCGACCTGTAAACTGCTTTTTGAAGAAGAGTGCACCATACCCTTTATTGCCCGATACCGAAAAGAAGTAACCGGCAACCTGGATGAAGTCCAAATCAGGGATATCCAGGATACCTATAATGAATACGTAGAAACAGAAAAGCGCCGTGAATTTATTCTTGATGCTATTAAAAAGATGGAGGCACTGACTCCAGAGCTTGCACGACAAATCAAGGCCGCTTCAACGCTTAACCAATTAGAAGATATCTATGCTCCTTATAAATCGAAGAAAAAAACAAAAGCGATGATCGCAAAAGACAATGGCCTTGAGCCACTATCTGAGATGATCCTCAATGGAAGTAAAGACATTCGCACTTTAGTCGATGAGATCAATGAGAAATTTGTGAAACCAATGGAAGGAAAAATTAAAGATGTTCAGGATGCCATCAATGGTGCCTGCGATATCATCATGGAAACTTTTTCGCATAAACTAGAATTGAAAGAAAGAATCCGTCAGACTTTCTGGGAAAGCGGTGTGATGAAAGCTTCTCTTCGTAAAGATGGTGAGAAAGTCGAAGATGCTCAAAAGTTTAAAGATTTCTTTGAGTTTTCTGAACCGCTTTCAAAAATCAAAGACCCTAAGGCCAGTCACCGCTATATGGCGATGAGACGCGGAATGAATCTTAAAATCCTTAAGGTGGATGCAGAAATAATTCCAGAGATTGGTTATACACTCATTCAAGAAGAGTTTTTTCCTAAGAAAGATAAACTCGCGAACTACGAACTTTTAAAAAAATGCGCCGAAAAAGCTTTCACTAACTACATCCAGCCTTCTCTTGATCTTGAAGTTAAAAACGATCTCAAAAAGTTTGCGGATACAGCAGCAATTTCAGTCTTCGGTATCAACCTAAAAAACCTTCTGCTTCAACCATACCTTGGGTCAAAAGCAGTCATGGGCATTGACCCAGGTATCAGATCAGGCTGTAAGGTCGTTATTGTGGATAGTACTGGGAAATTTCTAGGTGACCACGTGGTTTATCCTCACGAACCTAAGAATGATAAAGTGGGCGCTGCTCTCATTCTGACCAAGATGATCGAAATGTTTAAAGTTGAATACATTGCCATCGGCAATGGAACTCACGGACGTGAAACTCTAGAATTTGTAGAATCGCACATTCAACAAGTAAAAGACGGCCAAGTTAAGGCCACCATGACTTCTGAAGCTGGTGCATCGATTTACTCTGCTTCAGACATTGCCCGTGAAGAATTCCCAGATAAAGACGTCACTGTGAGAGGGGCCATCTCCATTGCTCGTAGATTCCAGGATCCTCTCGCAGAACTCGTAAAGATTGATCCAAAATCAATCGGTGTAGGTCAATACCAGCATGACGTAAATCAGATCCAATTAAAAAATAACCTTGAAGCCGTTGTTGAATCTTGCGTGAACTACGTTGGCGTGGATCTTAACACCGCTTCAGCTCCTCTACTTTCATATGTTTCAGGGATTGGCCAAACGGTTGCTCAGAACGTAGTGAAGTACCGAGATGCTAACGGTGGATTCAAATCTCGCAATGATCTTTTAAAAGTCACTCGTTTCTCGCAAAAAGTTTTTGAACAATCTGCAGGTTTCTTGCGTATTTATAACGGGCCTCATATTCTTGATGGGACATTCATTCACCCCGAGCGCTACCCTGTGCTTGAAGAGTGGGTAAAGTCTAAGAAAAAAGATCTAAAAGATTTATTGATCGATGATTCACTTCAAAATGAATTGGCTTCAGACAAACCGCTTAAAGATAAAATTGGTGAGATCACTTTAATCGATATTGTGAAGTGTCTTAAGGCGCCTACTCAAGATCCACGTACCACTTTTAAATCAGTTGATTTCACTAAAGGCATCTCAGGACTAAAAGATCTGAAGATCGGTCAGTGGTACAACGGCGTAGTAAGTAACATCACTATGTTTGGTGCATTTGTGGATATTGGAATTAAAGAGAATGGGCTACTTCATATTTCTGAGATGAGTGATCGTTTCGTAGAAAACGCTATGGATGAACTTAAAGTCGGACAAGAATTAAAAGTTCGTATTTTGGGTATTGATATGGATCGCAGTCGAATTTCGCTTTCATGTAAGGCCGATTCTCAGACTGAAGGTGTGACTGGAACTAGTGCGAATGCTGGCCAAAGAAAAGGTGGAGGCGGAGCTCGCCCTCAATCGCAGCCCCATCTACCGACCGGACCTCAATTTAAGAACAATGCTTTTGCGAATTTAAAGAATATGCAGGTAAAGAAGTAATAAAAATAAGGCCCCTTCAATGGGGCCTTACATAAAGACCCTATTCAGCGTAAACATTGACCATTTTAAGTGTTTTGCAGCTCGTAGGATCAACCACGACCGCCTCTAGACCATAACCACCCATAAATTCACTAGCAGCAATATAAACCGTAACATCAATGTCATATCCAAGCTCAACCTGAGTTCCGTAAAAAGTAAAGGCCTTCTCTAGTTTTTTAAAGTTAAAAACTTCACCTGTAAGGTGATGATGTTCGTTGGCCTCAAACGCACTGATATAATCTTTAAGCACTTGTTCTTCACAAGATTTACCAAACGCAACAGTCGAAAGAATAAGGAACAAAACTAAAATAATTAATTTCATAAAACCGCCTTTTTAATTTTATATGTGAAATAGTCGTGAAAAACGTCTATGGCAAGAGCAGGAGGTTTGGAGTGTAAAAACTACTCAAGAAAATCTCTGAAAATGTAGTAGCCTTTTCTGGCGGCCCCATACGCCATGTAAGAGTGCCTGGCCTCCGTATTATACCCTTCACGGTTATCATCTAACCTCCATGCAAGAGCACTTTTAAAACCGCAATTTTTGGCACTATTCAAAAAATTAGACGTAACTTGTGCCTGAAGATTGTCATCATAGGATTGACTTATTTGCCCAAACTCTCCGAGCTGAAAAATATGGCCTTGATTGGAAAGGCGCTGAAAATCCGTGCAACGAGGAATGGCACCAAAATCGTTATAAAGGTGAATATCATAAAAATCCAAACAGGAGTTACTCAGTATCCCTTCAAAAAATCTGGCCTCGGCATCGAGCCAGCCTAGGGAGGCCGTAACTGCTACCGGTCTATGGTGTCCTAGTTTGCATAAAAATGATGACATTGAGGCTTTAGGGTCCTCAAACATACCAAAGAATATGAGAGCATTGACCTCATTAACTAAATCAATTTGAGTAACTACATCTTTAAAATTTTGGCCAACCAATTGATAAATGGGAACAATGGCTGCCTGGTAAAACTGCTCCAGCATTCCGTACTTACTGTTAAATACATTCCACCAGAAAACTCCAAGCTGTTGATTCTTAGCAAAGTTTCCAAAAGCATTCCCATCCAGAAAAGTGAGATTCACTTTTAAGTGGTGCTTGCGGGCCATCTTTAAAAAATGGGTCAGATTTTTAAGGATTTCGGGTTTAAGTTTCAGAGTTCCTTCGTTTTGATTATAAATAAATTGAGTGAGACCGGCCCCTTCATAAAGCCACATTCTCAAAATTTCGGAACCACCTTCTTTATTTAAAATCATCAAGTCTTCGACATATTTTTGATCGTAGGTCTGATCCAGCCACTGAAAACCATAATTATTTTTAAGCCAGGCCTGGTTAAAGCCCTTAGTAAATGACCACCCTGAAACAGAAAGAAGCATCAAGGCCAGTGTGAAGAGAATTTTCAAATTCATTGATTCAATCTACCATGGCATGATTTTGAGGGGTTAACCTATCTGAATGGTGGGCAATTTATTCACGGATGTGGGGTCGTTATTTCGAAGGGAATTGCCTCTTTCAAAGTGACTAAACCATCTAATTCAAACATTTTTTCAAGAAATATGCCTTAATTTCAAGAGAGACCAAATTCCCATCAAGATTAAAGAAAAGTCTGTTTTTTCCCGATAAATTAATATGCTCAATTCATTCAAAAATGGCTGGCTCATTCTTGCCAGCATTCATCGCCTCTTTTTTAAACATCCTGTTCTGGTATTACCCATAATCTTCTGTTGGCTCATTTATGCTTATACCATCATTTATTTCCGTTTTAAGTTTGATTGGGCCCATTATTCTAACGATCAAAATTATTTGATTGTTTTCATGATTATTCTTTTCTTTTCAACTATTATTTCCATTTCAAATTTAGTTGTTCTTGAACTCATTCAACAAATTGAAAGTGGAAAACCCACATCAATTATTAAGTCCATATCAGACTCATTTACCCAAAACTTCATTAGGGCCTTCCCGATTATTCTGACTTGGGCCATTTTATGGTTCATAATTGCCGTCATTGAAGCATTCACAAGTGGAAAAAAAAGATCAAACGAAAAAGATAGCAACGCAGAGGAGTTAAATACCAAGAACATGGCAATCGAACTCGCGAACGTCCAGGAATTCTCGTTCAGTTTACTGATGTTTAATGCCATCAAGAAAGGTTTTAGAATGATGGCCTTCACTATGTTTCCGGCCATTGCTTGGGAAGATGACAGTACGATGAACGCTGTAAAAAAAGGGTTTGTGATCGTAAAAAACCGTTGGGCAGAATTTGCCACGGGCTTTGTCTTAACTTCGACCCTCAATCGTCTTATTTTTTTTCCAGTATCTCTTTTTCTGGCGTTTGCCAAAGATGAAAAGAATATCCCTGACCAGGTATGGACCTATCTTCTTTTCTATATCGCCTTGGGATGGAGCTACTCTATTTATCTTGAAATGCTTTTCACAGCAGAGCTTTATCTATGGGATATGAATTGGAGAAAGGCCTGCAAAAGCGCCGAGTCCGAGGGGCGAAAGATGCCTGAGTTTCATGAAGTCAAAAGGCCATCGATCATGGATGACACCAACGATATGAAAAATATTATCATCAAAAATTGGAATACGAAGACGCCAGATAAAGAATAGTTACGAATCGGATAAAGTCCCTAACGTTTTTGAACTCTTTGCACCTAGATCTTTCAAATTTTCCATTCTTGATGCGAGACTGCCCTTACCAGTTAGCATCTTCCCCTTGAGGTTATCAAACGAATCCCCCACTTTACGAATCTGGGATTGCATTTGATCCAGGTCTTCGGCAACTCCCGCAAATTTATCATAGAGAGCACCCGCCTGACGGGCGATCTCAACTGCATTCTTATTTTGTCTCTCTTGCTTCCATAAACTCGACACAGTTCTCAGAGTGGCCAGTAAAGTTGAGGGAGATACAAAAACAATACTTCGCTCCCAAGCATAATTAAAAAGCTCTTTATCTTTTTGCATGGAAAGTGTGAAGGCGCCTTCAATCGGGACAAACATCATCACGTAATCTGGAGTCACTAGTTTATCTAACTGATGATAACTTTTTTTAGATAGTCCTTTGATGTGCTGATAAAGAGAATCAAGAAAGGCGGATAGATCTTCCTCAGTTCCATCATTAACATAACGCTCATAAGAAACCAGACTGACTTTTGAATCAATAATCAGATGCTTTCCTTCCGGAAGATTAATGATCACATCCGGCATCTGGTGCTTACCTTCATCATCTTTGAGTTTTAAATCTTTGCCTTGAAGGGTGAACTCTTCGCCTTCTCTAAGGCCCGAAGCTTCCAGAACTTTTTCAAGAATCAACTCTCCCCAATTCCCCTGAAGCTTGACGTCTCCTTTAAGAGCGCGCGTCAGGTTCTCGGTCTCAAGACTCATCTTTTGGCCAGTCATCACAATTCGCTCAATCTCTGAATGAAGTTTCAAGCGGTCCTTAGTATCCGTCAGATGCATCTCTTCAACTTTACGCTGAAACTCCGACATCTTCTCTTTAAAGGGATTCAGCATGAGTTCCATGCCCCGGAGGGAATCTTCCCGAAAGCGTTTGGATTTCTCTTCAAAGATTTGTTGTGAAATATCTTTTAGTTTAAATTCCAACTTCTCACTACTTTGCACATGAAACTTTTCCTGCAGATTATACTTTTCTTTTAACAGTTCATAATTCAAGCGGATATTTTGAGTTCTGAGATATTGAACAAACCAACCCAGAAAGAGGCCACCTAACGAAGCTATGATGTAATATTCCATACCTTATTATTCCAAGGACAGAGGTGAATTGCCAACGCCAAACTATCCGGAGTAAAACGCTCAAGCCGGAGTTTATAGAATTTGTAATCCTCCGCCTTTCGGCTATGATAATTGTATGGTGAAGAAATCAACTGCCCTCACGACCAACTATAATCCTGATCTGGCCCAGAAGTTTCATGAGGCAAGCCAGAAGAAAAGTGATATTCAGGAATTTATCCAGGAATTTTTAGTTCAGTTTCTCTCAGTTGATACTAAAACCGCTTACATCAAAGACCTTAGATTCTTTTTTGATTTTTTAAAATCTGGAGATGTAACGATTTCTCATCCTTCAGAAATCAAATCATTCCATTTTCAACTCTACCGCGACCACTTACTAGAAAGAGGTTTGGCCTCTGCGACTATCAATCGCCGTTTAGTTTGCATTCGCTCATTTATTAAATGGGCAGTGGCGGCCAGAATGATGGATCACAATCCTCTTGATACGATCAAACTTCCGAAAGTTCAGACTGAGTCACCGACTGTTGCCTTTGATGATGAAGAAGTTGTGACAATGATTAATGCTCCTGATATCAAAACTCATAAAGGCCGCAGCCATCGTTTAATCATGGTAATGCTTTTTAATCTTGGTCTTCGTCGCTCTGAGCTCGTAAACATTAAACTTTTTCAGCTATTTCAGGATCGAGGGCACATGGTGCTTAGAATTCATGGAAAAGGTGACAAGGTTCGCTTAGTGCCCCTTAACGGCAACGTCCAAGGTGAGATTCAAAGCTATCTAGATCACTTAAAAAATAATGGCATTGATATGGGTGGAGAAGATTATCTGCTTCAAACAGACATGGGCAAAAAAAATGACCGCCCGATGGATGGTTCTACTATTTATAGAGTGATTGAGAGATATGCACTTGGGCTCGGAATTAACAAATCAGTATCTCCCCACTCCTGTCGGGCAACAGTTATTTCTCATTTACTGGATACACAAAATACGGCGATTAGAGATGTTGCAACATTTGCAGGGCATGCCAATATCACGACAACTGAAAGATATGATAAAAGACGAAAGAATTTAGATAAATCTGCTGCGTATCAGGTCGATTTTGATTTAAAGAAGGCTTAAGCCGATTTTGCTACCAACGCTTCTTTATAATGCTCACTTATCATATTCCGCGTATGCTTCACAAAATCTCGTATTCCCTCAATCTTTCCATTTTTAGCAGACAACTTTTCATAAGATACAAAAAGATAAGCTTTCTTGTTCTTTAAAAAATCAAAGCTCGACTGAACATCTAAGTCCTGTACCTGAAAAGTCACGGCATCTTCTTTTCTTGAAGAATACATTAAATTGAAGGCATATTGAGAGAGGTGATTTTTTAATGCTGCCAGGTCTTTACCGCAGGCATCTGCAAGTAATCCTGAGTCAATTAAAATTCTCATCTCAGAATTCGGGGAAATGGATTTTAAAAAAACATCAGAATCCAACGAGAATAGAATCCCGTTCATCGTTAGCTGCTCAAGACCTATAAGACCAGCTTGTGAAAAATCGTTTCCATACTCCATTAGAACTTTAGACTTAAGGCGAATTCGATAATCGCGCTTAGGAAGCTTTCCTCGTAATAGATAAACCATCACAAAATCTTTATAAGTTGAATTGTTAAAACATTCAGCTATCGCCATGGAACGAAAAGGACCTGTTCCAGAAATAAATGATATTTCAATCGGACCAAATGGATCAATACCCAGTGAAAGCTGCATTTGATTAAGAATATATCGTTCATACAAATCGAACATTGTCGTTTGATGCACTTTCTTCTCAGTGCGTATCCACACAGTAATGAGAGAAAGACGATTGAGCGCCATTTCTTTGTGTTTAAATTCAATTTTAATCTCAGGAATATTTTCCATGCGCTTTTTTACTGCATCACAAGTTTCATGATAGTCGGCCCAATGAAAAACCATGTTACCGTTGTCACACAACGAAAAGTCCTCACCTAAGCTCTGTTGAACTGTAGATTCATTTTGAAAAATTTGTGGAAAAATTTCTGTAATAGTCGCCTGTGACATGAAAGGTCCTTTTCAATCAATAAAAGATTCATCCTGAATCTCATGCTTCTATTTTAACCTGAAAAAGAATTCTAACCAACACTTCTCACGATAGAGACAAAGTTCTGATTTTCCTTGCGGAAATTGAGAAATGATAAGTAGCTGAAAACGACCGAAATTCCAAATGGGATAAGAAAACTCAATGTTATGTGGTTGAAATTTAATTCAATTGGAAATCGGCGCTCAACAAAGATATCCGGAACGAGATCATGACCATAAATCTCAAGTACTCGCAAAGTGATAAAACCTGCCACTGTGCCAACAATACAAACGATTCCAGAAAGGATCAGAATGAACCTGAAACACAATTTAACTAACATTTGTTGAGGCATACCCAGAATCCAAAAACTCATCAAATCCCGTCTAATTTTTGAATAAAAAATCAAAAGTCCTGTCGTGATCGCAATTGAGACAAGTAGACTCATGCTGATGAACAAGAAAAGCATGACTTTAGTTTCTAGATTTAAAGACCATACTAAGGCCCCGTTCATTTGCTCCCAGCTAACTATTCTAAATGGCACTTCCGTTTTGAAATCTTTGATTCGAGACAAGACATCAGAATCAGGATTTCCAAAAATACGAATCTGATTTATTCCTCTTTCTCGTAATAGATTTTGAACAATTTCAACTCTCCCCCACACTTCAAATTCATCAACTTCAGGAAGTTCAGTATAAAGGTAATCTGAAAGAGTTTCTGACACGAAACGCGGGACTTCTCCTAAAAGGGAATCCGTCACTCCAGGTGATATAATCTGCAGATCATCCAGAAATTGAAGACGGATTTTTGATGCAAGCTCACTGCCTATTACAATCCCGGAAAAATCCTTATCATCTAAAAACGTAGGCCTCTCATCACTGAGAAGAATTCCATGAAACTTTGCAGGAGCGACATAATTTTTATATTTAAGCATGACCTCAGATTCAAGTTCAGAATAAAAATGGATACCTTCTTTTCTAAAGATTTCACGAATCTCGTCCAGCGGTTCGTTGGTAATAGAGTCAAACTGAATGAGGTGAGAGCCATGAACGCTTTTTGAACGATTAATTAACCCACGCTGCAAACCACCCATGATTCCTTGAATAACCATAAGTGAAAAAGCTGAAATAAAAAGGCCAACGACTGCTATAAAGAGCAGACGTTGGCGGGTCTTAGCGAAAAAAATATATTTAAAAAAATAACTAAAAAAAGGCCAGATTCTCATTTAGAGATCATAAAACTTTCTTTTATCATTGACCATCATAGAAAGCATGGGAGAAACCTGATAACGCTCCTGATTCACTTCTTTAGCGAAGTTATTCAAGCGCTCAACGATCTGCTCCAGCCCTTCCTGATCGGCCCAACGCAAGAGTCCACCTTTAAACGGAGGAAAACCTGTCCCATAAATCATTCCCACGTCAACCGTGGCCGCTTTGTCACAAATTTTATCTGCAAGGATATAAGCAGCTTCGTTAACCATTGGCAGGAAAAGTCGCATCTGGATCATCATCTCATCCATGTGCTTTTTCTTACTTGGAAGTAACTTGAAAATCTCAGAATTTCTCCCTGTCGATTTTCCTTTTTCATCATATAAATAGAAACCCTTATTATTTTTCTTACCTAGCAGTTTCGCGTCATAAAGTTTAGTTGATAAGGTACTTGGAATGGCCCGTTCTCCTAAGCCTTCATGCATTATCTTTCCGACCTTAACACAAACATCTAGACCGATCTCATCCATCAAACGACAAGGACCCATTGGCATACCAAAATTGAGAGCTGCTTCATCCAATGCCTCTACCGAAACACCCTCTTCTAACAAAAAAGCTGATTCATTTAAATAAGGAGCAAGAATACGGTTAACCAAAAATCCAGGACCATCTTTAACAACAATCGGAGTTTTCTTAACTTCCAGTGCCCATTTTATAAGGGTCTGAATCGTTTTTGGATCAACCTTGTCATGAGTGATAATTTCAACTAATGGCATTTTGTTAACTGGATTAAAAAAGTGAAGACCTGCAAAACGTTCTGGCTTTTTAAGCGCCTTACTCATTTCTTGAACTGATAATGAAGACGTGTTTGAAGTCAAAATACTATCAGGACGAACATACTCTTCAAGTTCTGCAAAAACCTTTTTCTTTAAATCCATATTTTCAACAACCGCTTCAATCACCAGATCGGCACTCTTCATGCCTTCAAGCGTGAGCGTGGGTTCGATTGAGCGCATTTTGCGATTAAATTCATCCTCAGTCATGCGGCGTCTTTTAAGTGCCCCTGCAAAGTTCTGAGAAGCTTGCTTAAGTCCCAATTCAAGTGCTGCAGGTGTTATATCTTTCATGAGTGGTGCTTGATTATTGTGAGCAAAAAGCCAGGCAATTCCCCCGCCCATCACGCCAGCACCAATCACGGCCCCACGCTTAACTGAAGGAAGTTGGTCTTTATTATCAAGCTTCTTAGAGTTATCAGTTAGAAAAAATATGTGCTGAAGATTCTTAGACTGTACACTTTGTGAGAGTTCAGCAAACCCCTGGGCTTCCATTGCTAAATAATCCGCACGGCTTTTGCCAGCTCCGCCTTCTAAAAGCTCTAAGATTTTTAAAGGCGCCGGGTAAAAACCTTTGGTGGTTTTCATCACTTGTTCGCGAGCTTTTTGAAAAATAATTTTTCTTGTCAAAAAATTATCCATCGCCGCTTTTTCAATTTCTTCTTTAAATGTTTTTTTCTTTTTTGGCTTTGTTAAATACTGAGGCGCCAGCTCTTTCATTCTTTCAATAGGCAAGATGGCGTCGGCAAGTCCCATTTTATAAGCATTTTTACCCTTAACTTGCTTACCTGTAAGGATCATATCAAGTGCCGCAGGTAGACCCACTTTTTTAGGCAAACGGTACGTGCCGCCAAAACCTGGTAGTATCCCGAGCATCACTTCTGGAAGACCTAAAGCCGTTTTAGAGTTGTCTGAAACAAAAATCTTTTTGCAACAAAGTGAAAGCTCAAGTCCACCACCTAGGCAAACTCCATCAACCAGAGAGGCCGTCGGCATTTTCAGATCTTCAACTGCATTGAATAATTTGTGGGCCTGCTCAAGATTTCTAAGTGCGTCTGCTTCATTTTTAAGATCATTAATAACCGAAATATCCATCCCAGCAAGGAAGACTCCCGGCTTATGAGAAAAAAAACACAAACCTTTGGCGCCTTTTTTCTGATCTAATTCTGTCGCAGCCGCAATTGCCAAGGTTAACTCGGCCAATGAATCACGGGTAAGGGTCGTCATGGATTTTTTTTCATTATATCCAAGACCAATCCAGATAATTTCGTTTTTTATCTCATATGATATATGTTGATAGCTCATTTCATTCTCCAATTAAACTTTCAAATTCTCGATAATCACAGCACCACCCTGACCACCACCAATACAAAGTGAGGCCAGTCCATATTTTTTCTTCTGACGTTTTAGCTCGTGTGCAAGTGTCACAACTAAACGTGAACCAGTTGAACCAACAGGGTGGCCAAGAGCAATTCCTCCCCCATTCACGTTCAATCGATCTAGAGGTATGGTACCAATGGTTTCGTCGATTCCCCATCTGGCCGATAAATTTTTATCTGCCATGACTTTCAAGCAACCCAGTACTTGAGCAGCAAATGCTTCATTTAATTCAAACAGATCAATATCTGAAAGCTTGAGCCCTGCACGTTTTAGCAATCCATGAATCGCAAGGACTGGACCTAGACCCATTCTTTCAGGCTCTAGCCCATGGAAATGGTAATCAATCATTTTGGCCATTGGCTCAAGGTTATATTTTTTGACGGCCTCTTCAGAGGCAAGTAGCCACATTGATCCACCATCAGTTAACGGACAAGAATTTGCCACTGTCACTGTTCCCGTTTCTTTCTCAAAGTAAGGCTTGAGTTTTCCAAGACCTTCAACCGTTGAGTTTTCACGAAAGCCGATATCATCAGCAATCATTTTATCTAGTTTGTATCCTGCAGTGATTGGAAGAATCTCTTCACGAAATTTTCCGGCCTTAGTCGCAGCAGCGGCCAAATGGTGAGAACGGTTCGCAAACTCATCTTGTTCTTTACGAGAAATACCTAGTTCACGCGCAAGGGTCTCAGCTGTTGCACCCATGTTCTTGCCGCAAAAGGGATCTGTGAGACCTTGCTCAATGGCAATCACTGGAGCGAGGAAATGGGGACGAAAGCCTGCGATTATTTTTAATTTTGCGGCCGGAGATTTTGCCTTCATCAGATTAATAAACATCTCTGTCATATCTTTATTAAACATGAGAGGCATCTGACTCATATTTTCAACACCACCAGCGAAGATGAGATGTGAGCGGCCCGAACCAATTTTATCGAAGCCCTGAGAAAGGGCTTCCATACCAGAAGCACAGTTGCGGTGAACGGAGTAACCAGAAGTTTTTTTATGAAGACCAGCTTCAAGAGCAATGATTCTTCCGACGTTAGGATATTTAGCAGGAGCACCGGTACAGCCAACAATCACTTCGTCAATTTGATCAGAAGGAAGACCATGTTTATCCATAAGATGCCGGACTAAATAATGCCCTAGATAAGGTGATGCGATCTCTTTAAGTTCAGCTCCACTTTTCACACAGGGAGTTCGTTTTCCATCAACAAGATAGACGGGTTTCATATGTGTCCTTTGAATAAAATAATAGTTTGAAATTAACCCTATTATCATAATTCAAGGGACCTATCTTCTGAAGGCAAAAGTAATTCGATCAGGCATAAAATAGTCTGCGTCAAAAAGCAAAAACCCCCGGCAAGCCGAGGGTTTTAAAAGTAGCTTAATTTTTGAATCTAAAATTCTTAAAAAATTACAACTGCACCAGCGAAGATCGACATTGCTCCCGCGTTGATGATCTCAGTTCCAAGTTCACGAAGGCGATTTTGATCCGGGTTATTATTTCCGTTCTTCGAAGCTTGCGAAGATACAGAGTTACCTAGGCCAGTTGCATAAGCAGCTTCGATATTTATCCCAAATGTTTTAGTAATTAAAATCTCAGTACCACCCATTACAGTTCCGCTAAAGTAGCTTGTTCTAAATTCTTCGTTACCAAAGTTATAAAAGCCACCATTGTTGTTGTTAAAAGTACTGTAAGGATCGTTCTCAGTATAATTTGAAGTTGAACGATTATAACCAAGACCAGCACCAACATAAGGACGGAAACGCTCACCTTTAGTGATAAAAAACTTACCATAAAGATCTATTCCCATCGACTTGTATTGAATCTCACGAGACTGATAACCATTACCAAAATTCATTGAAGAGAATGAGTTATTAGCAAAATCTTGTGTTTTTAGAGTCGAATAGTTAATACCCATACCCATTGAAAAACGAGTCGAGATATTTGATTCAAGTCTTAGACCAGCAGAAAGCTGAGCTTCTAACTGCTCCACTTTACCGTTGTATTGAGTTGCACCACCATAAGGAATAAGTTTAATTTCTTCAAAAGGGGCCCCAGTTAAAGCAGATGCCGATGCCGTAGCAACAGAAGTTGCGGCCGCTTGCTGAACCTGTACTTCTTGTTGAACTTGAGGTTCATCGGTTCTACGATTGCGCACATATTTATCACAATCTTTACCTGGATTTTCTTCCATCAAACATTTGATTTTTGCATTGTATTCAGCAATATCTTTCTGAGCAGATTTTTTGTTATCAAGATAATCTTCAGTCGTGTCTGAAAGCTTCTCAGTGGTCTTACTTAGTTCGTTGTAACTTTTAGTTTTATCTTTATTCAACTGAACTTCATTTTTTTGTTTTCTGATTTCACTCTTGATTTGCTCAAGCTCACCATCTGTAGCTTGCTTCTCGCTTAAGTATCCATCAACATCAATAGGGTCCGAGTTAAGAACCTGTTCTTCATTCTGTGCATAGGCAGTGGAGAAGCTCAAGGCGATCACCAAAGCTAAAAGATTTCTAGATTTCATAAATTCCTCCTCGCAAGGACGTTTCATATCAATTTGAGAGGAGTTTACGCCAACAACGCAAAGCAATGATTAAAATAAGACAGAGGATGTAAAAGTTACATTAAAAGAAGAATTTATGGGACTACCTAGGCAGAGGATATCTCTTATACAAATACTGAGGATCAAAAAGTTTTGTATAGATCTTTAACTGAGTATTCATGTAACTATCTGGATTTGTTATAAGGAAGGCTTCTGTTTTCTTTAAAAGTGCCACGCCCAAGCTTACAGATACGGCCAACATAAGGATGTACTCAACAGACGTCTGACCCTTTTCTTTAAGATAAGTTCGAAGCTTCATAAACACGATTATATCCTAAATCCCCTCTATTCCATAACAAAGCGACAAAAGGCCTAGGGAACGATAACGAAAAGGGCCCCAGTATTCAAACCCCTGAATATTACGATCATTAACAGCAACTTCCAGAGGTAAGCGATTGAGTATAGGTGCCTCAAATTTTCCTTTCTCACGTGACTCACGAAGATCCATCGTAACACTTAAACTACCCTTGAAATCAGCAATTACGGCATCAAAGGGTAAGGTTTCAGCATCATGACGATAGGAATTCCTGATCTGCTTTTCATAAAACTCCGGCTTAGAACCTGGAAGCTCAGGGTAAGGCCAGTCATAAAAAGAAACCCCTGCCCCAGAAGCAAGAACTCGATAGGGAGTTTCAGAGCCTAAAAGTTTATTATGAGTAACAAAAGTGAGATCAGTAGGAGGATTAGGCGAAGCGATCCTTTTAATGGGTGTCATTTGAGTTTTTCTAAAAATTGGATATTTAGACTTCACTTGAAAAGGCACATCTTCTGGTAAGTGAGCAAAAAACAAGACCCGATCTCCTGAGATCACTCCCTCAAAACTTGCAAGGAGGAGATTCTCAAACTTTTGATCATGCAGTTGCCAGAATTGAATCGAACTCTCTTTATAATCTCCACCTAACAACAGCAAACGCCTCTTTAATTGGGTATTGAGAAAAAAATCATGCAAACGATATATAGGAGATAACATCCGAAAAAAATAAAAAGGTACTTCTTCTGGAGACAGATACGTTTTTAGTTTCTCTTCGGCCGATAGTCCAAGCAAATGGATAAGGCTTGAGTATTTTAAATCTTTAGAAACGGCATATTCCCGATTAATCAATTCACTGAAGCGAGAATAAAAAGTTTTAATCCACTTCGGACCCTGAAGTTCGAAACGAAGACCCTTAGGTCGTTTAGAAGCTTCAAAACAGGCCATTTCATATCGTCGTAGTTCTTCTATGAAATATTCATTAAAAGATTCTGGTGAATCTTTGTAGGGCAGATCCAGGTCAGTCGCATCTATGAGCTCAGGGAATTTTCGAAGAACTTCACGTAAATTTTCAAAAGGAGTTTTGCCTAAACGCAAGCGAAGCTCACTCGTGACAAACTCAACTCCGGCCGGCAACAGAAATTGCTTAAGTACCATAAGTTCTGGAATGTCGTAATTTCTGCCAAGACGCAGAAGCGAATAAACTTCCATCTCACTTAAATAATGAAAATGATAACTATCACCAAAGAAACGCGGGTCGTCGATTAAGAGTGTTGAGCGATTACGTTTAAGCGAAATTAGCCCACGCACCAAAGACATTAGCCCCATGCCCACAAGAATTTCTTGGTAGCGGTTTTTTAACATGAAAGAACTTCCTTCTGAAACACTGGATAAGATTCTATCTGAGTTCTTAGTCTATCATGAACTTTAAAGCCGGAGATATCTTCTGAAAGCCATTTTAAGAATTCCTGATTAGTTTTGACTTCTTTCATACTTCCAAGAGACTGGGCCAAATCAAACTCAGTGGAGCGGTGATTCACAGGCCCACAACTCAGATGTTCACTACCGGCCACCAGTGGCTCCAAAATGGAATGCACACTCACCCCGAAACCACCACCAACGTACGCCATCCCGAAATCAGCATAAAGCTCACACAAAATACCCTTCTTGTTTACCAGGATAGTTGTGCCAGTTGGAGGTGTTTCCATTGAAGTATCAGAAACAACTTCCATCTGCCGCCCTAAGGCAACAAGCTTCTGACGAATCTCTTCAAAGATTTCTAGTTTCAATTGATGAGGAACAATCACCAGGAGAATATCTTGCGGAAGATCTTTTAATAAAAATAAGTCCTGTGGCCAGGCATTACCCATGATGAGACGTTTGTTACGTGGGTATTGATCTATCACTTTTTTGAGGCCCTGATACTGAGGAAAAAATTTAGCAAATTTTTCTTCACGCTTTTCCATTCTTCGCTTGATCTGCTCCATTCTAAAGTCATAAATAGTTCCATTCATGCCCATCTCTTGACCTTGCTTATAATCAGCTTCAGTGGCGAAAATGGTAAAATCAGAACGCATTAAAAAAGCCATCTTATAAAAAGAAATATTTTTTCTTTTCGCTCTTTCTTTTTTGAACGTAACCCATACAAGTTTTAATTTTCGACCTGGTTTAAAACTCCAGACAAGAAATTCAGGAAAAAAATCATACCGAACTAACATCAAAGTTGATGATGTGATCCAAGATGAAAAGCTTAGTCCCAAAATTGGGTAGCGCAAATAACGTATTAATTTAGGATGACGCCTATGAAGATCAACGATCGTTTTCTCAACACTTGGTGAAAAGAAAACCAGTTCCAGATGTTTTTCCTTCGAAATAGCGTCATCAATCAAGCTTGCCACTTGTTGGAACTCACCTTCACTGGAAAATTCAAAACAAAGATCGGCCTTAATGCCATCTTGTTTAAAACTTCGACACCCCTCTTCAGTTTTGTTATTCATTTCAAATTCGATCCGCAAGCGAACTTTAGGAATAAAAAAGAAAACCCATTTTAAGGTAGAGAGGATAGGAAAATAAATAAGCCACAAAAAAGCTGAGCCTAAATACCATTTCATGGGCTTACTCCCATGCTGAGATAAGTCTCATAAACCTTAGCGACAGATATATCTTCCATGCAATAAAGTTTGTCACGAAAACAAGCTTTTGAGCCTGTCGTTGAACAGGGCTTACACCACAGTTCTTGGGAGAGGTATTTTGACTTTGATCCGTGTGGAGCAAATCCAAACCTTGGATCAGTTGGACCAAAGATGGTTAAGCAAGGGACGCCATGGGCCTCGGCGATATGATTCATACCAGAATCATTGCCAATGCAAACTTTAGTCTTGGCCAGGATACTCATAGATTCTTTGAGTGACGTCTTACCTTGAAGATTTAATAATCGATCCGATTTAATTTCAGAAAAGGCATCACAAAATTTATCTTCAGGTCCTGCCAGAACCACAATTTTAAGAGAAGTGCTATCCAAAAGTGTTTTGGTCAAATCTACAAATGATTGGATCGGCCAGCGCTTGGGAACAAAAGAAGCCGAAGGTGCAAGGACCACATAGTCCCCATCTATTTTATATTCTGGAAGTGCACCCAGAGTTGTCATCTCTTCATGTGGACCGCGTACAAAATCCTTAGTCCGGCGCACACCTCTGGTTTCAAAAAACATCGATTCAAAATCGTTGATGATTCTTTCAACCTGAGGCTCAAGCCCAAAAACTTTTTTACTGATAAGACGCTTAAAAAATACGCCTTTGAGCTTAGTTAAAAGAAATCTCTCCCATCGTCTTTTATCAAGAGTCAGGGCCGGCGTGGTCCAGAAGTTCATGCGCAAACGAAAAGACCTAAGGGTGGCGTGCATATCCATGATTAGATCAATAGGTTGCTTCTCGTCCAGATCATCAATTTTTTTAATCAGATCTTTCCATGTCTCGCCACCACGTCGGTTAAAACTTATCACGTTATTAAGACCTGGATGAGTATCAATCAGAGAAATAAATTCTTGGGAAGTGACAAAAGAAAGCTGTAGGTTCTTCCCGTATAACGAGCGTAACCAGTTTATCGTTGCTGTTTGAAGAACCACGTCTCCCATACTGGAGAAACGGATCAGAAGAATATGCATAATTAATTGTATCAGTAACTCATCAAAAGTGGAGAGAACTCTGTTGATTTGTGATTATTTATGACATTTTTATTATAATCATCGACCCACTTTTTGTACTGATCCCACCTGCTCTCTCCAAAAAGATTTTTATAGTCTCGTTGAACTTTCTCTTCCAGCTCGATTAGCCTGCGCCGCTCTTTAAAACTCAATTCTGCTGGCCTCAGCCCATTTTTTCCATAGATGGTTCCAGTTTGTTTGAAATATTCCTGAGTCAGCTTCTCTTTGCGTTTTAAAAACCCTTCCGATATCTCAAGATCCTCAAGAAATTTATTCTGCGCTATTCCAATTTCATCGCTGGCCTGGATAAAGCTTTGTTCGTCTTGAACTAAAATTTGAACATCACTATCGGATATTTTGGGAGCGTCTTGTTTTTTTACTAACGGCGCAGTGGCTGGATTATTCTCAGGAGCGACTTTTTTCTCCATCACGATACGCTCTATAGGTGGTTGATTTATTTCTTCGAAATAAAAATATATCAAAACCACATTCAGAATCAGACTGAGAGTGAGAAGCTTCTTCATCAATTATTCAGCAATCTGGCCGCTTCTTTGGCATGATAAGTAAGTATAACATCCGCTCCTGCCCGTCTAAAACACATCAGATTTTCCATCATGACTTTATCATGATCAATCCAACCATTTTGAGCTGCGGCCTTAACCATGGCGTACTCTCCGCTCACGTTATAAGCAGCAATCGGCAGAGTGAAGCTTTGTTTCAGGCGGTAAATGATATCAAGATAAGGAAGCCCAGGCTTTACCATCAAAATATCGGCACCCTCAGCTTCATCCAAAGCTGCTTCTCGAAGTGCTTCGTCCCCGTTTGCCGGATCCATCTGATAAGTTTTTTTATCACCTTTTTTCGGAGCAGAATCAAGCGCGTCCCGAAAAGGTCCATAGTATCCGGAAGCATACTTAGCGGTATAGCTCATGATCATGGTGTTATGAAAACCTTCATTATCTAAAGCATTTCGAATATATCCAACTCGTCCATCCATCATATCCGACGGTCCGATAATATCCACACCAGCTTTTGCCTCACAAATTGCTTGTCGGGCCAGTACTTCTAAGGTTGCATCATTTAAAATTTCACCGGTTTTTGAATCCACTAGTCCGTCATGGCCATCGGAAGAAAAAGGATCAAGAGCAATGTCTCCCATGACCATCATGCCAGGGATCGCTTCCTTAACTGCAAAAATGGCGCGGGCATTTAGGCCATCCGAGTTATAGGCCTCACGAGCATCCGGAGTTTTTAAATTGTCACTAATGGCCGGAAAAAGTGCGACACTTTTCACGCCCAAAGCATAAAGTTCTTTCGCTTCTTTGACTAATTGATCAATCGAAAACCGAGCATAACCCGGCATTGATTTAATCGGAATGTTTTGATTTTTTCCTTCAATGACAAACAAGGGAGCAATTAATTGAGCAGGACTCAAAAAATTCTCGCGCACCATGGAGCGAATCACTTCATTTTGTCGATTGCGGCGTGGACGAATCATCATGGCCTAAACCTTTGTCATCGCCATGGATTTATAAACCACGGCATACATTTGAATTTGTTTCATCATAGCGGCCAAACCATTGGAGCGGTTCATCGAAAGATGTTCGGTAATTCCAACTTCGGATAAGAATTCTGGTTTGGTGGATAATATTTCATCAGGAGTTGCATCGGAGTAAACCGAAGTGAGAATCCCAACAATACCTTTTACTAAAAGCGCATCAGAGTCAGCGTGAAAATAAACACGCCCGTCCCTAAACTCAGGACACAACCACACCTGGCTTTGGCATCCCTTCACTTTATATTTCTCTTCACGCTTATCTTCCGGATAGGCCGGAAGTTGTTTGCCCAGAACGATGAGTTCTTTGTAGCGGTCTTCCCAGTCGTTGAACTGGAGAAACCTGTTCTTTATTTGAGTTGTACGCTCGGTCAATGTCACGTGTTTTCCCCGTTTTATGGCCGTATTATGTCCTGAACAACAGGCTTAGTCAAAATGCCTAAATAAAAAAAACTGGAACGTTAAAGTTAAGGTTAAAGATTTTTGCTCGGAGCACCGAAAATAAGAGTAAGAAACCTGCAAAAGAGTTTGTTTATGGCCTTTGATTTAAAACCACTCACCAAAGAAATAATTCACAAAATGAATTATGGGCCCCATACGTTATGGATCGTGAAGCTTGATGATGAAGTTTTTGGTCCATTTGAAATAGAATCTCTTAAGGATTATGCCGCAGAAAATGAACATCAGTTTGAAACTGCTCTTGCGTCAAGAATGGATACAAATGACTGGCAGCCATTTTTTTCTTATGCACATTTTTTATCAATTGCAGATCACTTACAAGCTGAGCGACAAGGATTAGAAAAATATTGGATTCTTAATCAAGGGCAAAAAGCGGGCCCTCTTTCGCGTTTGGACATCGAAAAAAAGTTTGAGCTTGGTATTCTTTCAATGACTGACCTTGTCTCAGTTGATGATGGACATACGTGGCTGAAGTTTTTCAGTAATGCGGTATTTAATCCTAATAACAATGAAGTTCAGACACTTCCTGTCGCCCCTCTTGAATCAACTTTTCAAAGAGACGCGGGAGCCCTTAACGAAATAATGGATCATGAGGAAAAAAATGACACCTATAAAGGTTTAGCTGCCTTGACTCACATGAGTCACAACAAAGATAAACGAAGTTTAAATCTGGAAGAGATGGACCTTAAATCTTTGGACGAGACGGAAATGAGCCGCACTCTAAAATGGGCCATTCCTATTTCTGCTGTTGCTGTTGCTGGGATATTCATTATCGTGGGTGCTTTTATTTTACCACTTTCAAATGAAACAGCATCTATTGATGAAGAAAAAACAAATTTACCTTCAACGGTCCAGCCATCTAGTATCACGAGAAGAACACAAGAACGATCTCCAGCAAGTTACCGACCACTCAATCAGCAAAGCGCAGGTCTAACAAATGCGCCGGCAATACACGAAAATGAATATCCATCTCATGTAGAAACTCATTTTAATGAACCAGATTCAAATAATGAGATAGAAAATAATCCACCTCCTGAATCTCAAGAGAACTCACTCGTAAGTAATACTGGTGTAGAGAATGAGACTTTGGATCAAGTTATGGGCGAAGTCCCGCCAGAAATTGTTCCTGAGCAACCTGTCGTCGAAGAGTCTGGGGATTTCTAATCGTCTTTTAAAGCACGTTTCATTTCAATCAATGCTTTCCCATCTCTTTTACGCAGGATTTTACAACCACATTCGTATTGATCCTGACTTAGAGGTCTATAGATATTGAACTTTCCATCTTCAATATAACTTGTGAATTGTTGTTTAAATTTGTCCCTGGCATCCCATTCAAAACAAGTCAGCAAGAGATTTCCAACATCGGTCATTTTCCCTTGATGAATTTTAAAACCAAGTGCCACGGTTGCAGGTTTTTCCAAATGGTTACGTAGGTAAGCAACGTTATCTGGCAATTCAGAGAAGAAACTAGAAATCATCAAACCAGTTGAAGTATTACAGCCTCCACCGGACCATAATTCTTTGATTACGTAGTCACCTGGAGGTAGCTTCATGAAAAATGGTCCCTGAGTATCTCCGTACTGATAGCTTTTTTTGGTCTTGGTATTTTCAAAATAAATAATTGTCGTTTTTCGGTCATGAGGAAAGCCATCTAAAGGCACGACGACATGCCCTACTAATAACCCGTTGCCACCAATTTTAGAAAGATCTTCACCATGATAAGCATATTCTTTATCAATAGGTCCAGAAGAGCATCCAACCAATAAAAGGCCTAATAAAAGAGGTCGAAACAAGAAAAAGTCCTTTGTTGTCGCGCTAGGCCACTGATAGACTAGCTCTCGCGTGAAAAACTCAATAGATAATTTAAAATCATTTTACAGAACTCCCGTGACTCCGGAAAGTTTTTTTATATCGCTTGAAGGTATTGAAGGCTCAGGTAAAACGACTCAGATTAAGCACATCGAGAAATTACTTATAGATAAAGGCTATCGTGTCTTAACTTTGCGGGAGCCAGGCGGAACTGAATTCGGAGAAAAACTCCGGGAAGCCATTCTTAAAAGTTCCACTCCTTTACACCCTCTTGCCGAATGTCATTTGTTTCTGGCCTCAAGGGCACAACTACTCAAAGAAAAGATTCTTCCCTTCTTATTAGTCCCAAAATCAGTGATTATTTTAGATCGCTACATAGATTCAACCATGGCCTATCAGGGTAAGGCCCGTCGACTAGGACTTGAAACCGTTCTAGAACTCCATCGCCATGATCCTTTAAATCTTCTTCCTCATCGCACCTACTTCCTAGATATCAATTTAGAAACATCTTTAGAGCGTCAGAAATTACGCGGTCAGCAGAAAGACTATTTTGAATCTGAAGAAACAGAATTCCATTTGAATTTGATCGATGGCTACAGGGAAATGGCGCAAATTTTTCCCGAACGTATTTTAACCATTGATGCCTCTAAAACTCCGGAAGACATTTCAAAAGTCATTGATATCGATTTAGGGAAAATTCTCAAATGAATATTCATGAAATCCTCATGAAGAAGGCCACCAAAAATGAGCTGGCGCACTTTTATATTTTAGAAAGTTCGGCCCCCGAAGAAGAATCATATGAACACTTGATGAAATTTACTCACAATTTTATCCGTGACTATTATCAAAAAATCGAAGGAGCTAAACAGAGCATGGCAAATTTGATGGATCATCCAGACGTCTATGTCATGGGTAATCATCCTGATTACGCTGATAAAAAAGATCCCAATTACATCGTGGAAGAAGCTGAAGCGATGATTCGTTTTTTTGAATTCTCTCCGCTTCAAGGCAAGAGAAAATTTGCCGTTATACCTGAAGGGCATAAAGTCACTGAACGAGTTGCCAATAAATGGCTCAAGCTCCTTGAAGAGCCAAACGGAAGCTCAACCATTTTTTTACTAAATCCTCGACGTCATAAACTTTTAGACACAATTCATTCCCGTGCGCAGCATTTAAGACTACATACGTCAATTCCGGCCGTCAGTTTAGAGGAATGGAAGAGGTTTCTAAGCGATAGTAAAACTCAGTCGCTAGCGCAGTTTATCGAGCAAAATTCAAAACAAAATCATGATGTCTTTTTCTGGACGAATGAAATGATCAGATGGGAAACAGAGCAGTTCGAAAAGATTGATAGTAAGATTGCCCTAGCAGAATGGTTGAAGAAGCTTAAGGAAATGGAGATTTTCCATCAACCATCTGCAACAAAATGGACTTTGTTCTATTCTTATCTCCAAACCCACGTTTTACCTCGTTTTTAACGGATCACAACTCATTGACATAGCTCGGAATTACTCTGACAATAGTCCCATGACCATGGATAACCACGAGGAAGAGAGTAACAGAACTCATTCCGCGGAAATTATAATTTCTGAAGATTATTCTTCAGAAATGGATGCAGAAAGAGAAGCGTCACAAGAAGCAGAAAACCGAGAAGACTCAAGATTCAAAGAAGGACAAGTTCTTCGTTTTGTCAGAGTCCGCTTTCCAGGTAATTCGCGCTCTTTTGCATTTCTCGTTGGCAGAAGACGTATTGAATACGGCCAAAAAGTTGTAGCGATGTCTGACCGCGGAATGGCAGTCGGATACGTAAACTCCTTTCCCTACGATGTTCCTTTCAATAAAAGCATGCTTCCTGTTCGCAGCATTTCAAAAGTTGCGATGGATGAAGATATTGTTAAAGATCGAGAAGCTTACCATCAGCAAAAAAATGCCGAAAATATTTGTAACGATTTAATCGCAGAATACCAGTTAGACATGCATTTAACGCACGTTGAGTTCACATCTTTTGGGAAGAAGGCAGTGTTTTACTTTATTGCTCCAGCACGAGTCGATTTCCGAGATTTGGTAAAAGAACTTGTTGGCCGCCTTAAAACCAGAATTGAACTTCGTCAGATCTCTGTTCGTGACCGCTCTGCCTCTGTGGGTGGTTTGGGTCCATGCGGACGAGAACTTTGCTGTTCTTCATTTCTTACAAAATACGGTAATGCTGGGATTAAAATGGCCAAAAACCAAGATCTCACGCTTAACTTTTCAAAACTTAACGGTGTATGTGGTCAGCTCAAATGTTGCCTCCAATATGAAGACGAAGTTTACCGCGAAAAACGCTCGCGTCTTCCTAGAGAAGGCGATTTTATTTCGACTCATACGGGTGAAATTGGTCGCGTCGACAGACTTCACTTATTAAGTGAGCAGTTTGTGATGATGACTAATCGTGGGATAAGAAAACGATACGTTGTTGATCTCTATAAAGATACGCTCAATAAAGAAGAGGCCAACTTCCCGCTTGAATTTGAATCCATTTCTGATGAGACGTTTAAAGTTATCGGAATGGACGAAGCCGAGGCCAAGAAAGTTCTAGCGTTTGAAGCCGGTGTAAAAGCACTCAAGGAACCAAGTAAGAAATTTGCTGATTCCATCTTCGAGTCTCTTTTTGGCGAAAAATCTTTAGGTTATGACTTACCTGATTTAAAAGAGCCTGAGGGATCTGTGAAGAAAGTTGTCTTCAATCCTGAAGAGGAAGAAGAGATTGCTTACACTATGTCTGCAGATGATATGTTGGATGAGGATGATGAAAGTTTATCGAGACCGGATTCTCAATCTGCCAGACCACATCACCAAGATAACCGTGGTGGAAGACCTCAAGGTCAGCAGAACCAAAATCGAAATAATCAAAATCAAAACCAGAATCAAAACCCAAATAGAAATAACCCAAATCAAAACCGAGGGCCTCGTAATCCGAGGTAATCTTCGATGCGGATCCTGCACACTTCCGACTGGCATCTAGGAAAGAGGCTTTTCAAGCTTGATCGCTCTCCGGAGCACGCGCGCTTTCTAGATTGGCTACTAAGCAACCTTATTGATAAAAAAATTGATCTCCTGCTTGTGGCCGGAGACATTTTTGATACTCCAACTCCTCCGCACCAGTCTCTTGAGATGTTTTATGAGTTTCTTCACCGGGTATCGACTGAAACTGAAACCCAAACACTCATCATCGCTGGTAATCATGACTCTGGCCTACTGCTTGAGGCCCCATCAAAGATTCTAGTCTCCCATAGGGTCAAGGTATGGGGAAAATTATCTGCTAACCAGGAAGATCACTGGCTCAAGATAAATATCAAAGGTGAGACACTTGAAATTTGTGCCATCCCATTTTTTAGATCCTATGAACTTCTGCCAAATGGCGAAGGCGATGCACTTAGCGTTCTAAAGACATACCTTTCGAAACCAAGAACTGCACCTCAACTCTTGATGCTACATCACTTGGCGGGGATTTTTGAAGCGGCCGGCTCTGAGCAGGTCATTACTTTATCCGGAGTTGATTCAATTCCAACTGAGGTCATAGAAGCTTTTGACTACGTGGCACTAGGGCATATTCATAAACCACAGAAAATTGCGAAAAATGCCTATTACTCCGGCTCCCCTATCCCCATGCGCTTTTCAGAAACTTATCCAAAGTCACTGATGTTTCTTGAGTTAAAAAAAGGCATCTTCGAGATCGAGAAAATAGACATTCCACTTTCAAGAGCTTTGCATATTGTGAAAGCGGATGAAGCGAATTGGCGGATGAAGATAGATGGATTAGCTAATCAATCTGAATTTACGCCCATGGTGGAAATTCAGTTATCCCTCACCCAACCCGTAATGGGCCTCATTGATGAAATCAAGGAAGCAATTAGCAAAAAGAAAATGGAACTTCTTTCTTATCTTCCTAATTATTCTGGATCTGAAAAAATAGAACGAAGACACGATCGGTTATTCGAGCTTTCTCCCTTGGAAGTATTCCAAGAGTTTTACAAATTCAAATATCCAGATGCTCCCGAGATGCCTGCTGATTTAAAAAATGATTTCAAAGAATTGATCCAAAAGGTAAGCAATGCGCCTGATCAAGCTTAGAATCAAAAATATTGCCTCTTTAAAAGGCGAGCATGAAATTGATTTTGCGAGCATTCAAAGTCAGAGTCCACTTTTTGCAATTACGGGAGAAACGGGTGCGGGAAAATCCAGCATCTTAAATTCCATCGGAATGGTTTTATACGGCAAAGTTTATAAGTCGAATTTGACTCAAAATGATCTTGTGACTTTAGGAGAGAAAGAAGGCCAAATTGAGCTCATATTTCAGGCGCAAGAAAAAAACTATCTGGCCTTATGGAGGGCCAGGGTCAGAAAACAGAATGGTGAATTTTACTCAACACCTCAGCCCGCACAGCGAGAAATATACGTTCTGGATGGTGACCAATTCGAATCACATAAGACTATTCTCAACGTAAGGGCCGAAGAGCTCCTTAATCTGGATTTTGATCAATTTTGCAAATGTATCATTCTTAACCAGGGCGAGTTCGCTAAATTCCTTTCCAGCTCTTTTACTGAAAGAAAAGATATTCTTGAAAAAATGTATCCTGGGGAGATGTTTGATAAACTTTCAACAAAACTAAAAGAAGAAAAGACGGAACTTGAAAAACAAATAAGTGATTTAGATATAGAACTTCACACCCTAAAAGGCGACGGTCTCAAAGGCGAAGACCTGACTAGTATGAAGGATAAGCTTGAGGCAGAATACAAACTGCATGAAAGTTGGCTAACCACTCTAGAGTCCATGGACTATCATTTCACGAGTTTATATTCTCACCACAAATCTTTTACTGAAACTAAACTTCGAATTGAAACAGTTAAGGCCACACTGAATAAAGAGACTAGCATCTTTAATGATTTTCTCATGACAACCCAAAAAGCGTCTGAAGAACTTTTGCAGATTCAAAAAGAACAAACGAACAATCTTCCAAAATTACAGGAATTGCTCAAATCAGAAGAAGCCCTCAAGCATGCTCAGACTAATAAAGCTGAAAATGAAAAATCCCGGAATGTGTATCTGGAGCAAGTACAAAAACTGCAGGACAGACAGGTTCAACTTGCTCGTCATCTTAAGGAATGGGAACAAAACTCTCAGGACCTTATAAAAAGCTTCACTCTACCTTTGAGCGAATTAAAGACCCACGCCAGAAGTCTGGAAAGAGTGTTTGACCTGCACAAAAAAAAAGAACTTTTAGAGCAAGAGCTATCTACGAAAGAAGAAAGGCTTACGCAGCTTGAGATGCAGGGTAAAGATGAAGCCTTAGCACTCAAAGAACTTACGTCCAAAAAAACTTCTTTTGAAGAAGAAAAAACACGAATGCAAATTCTAGAGACTAAGAAAAAAGAACTCATGCTAAATATTGAAGGAAGGGCCCGTGCCGGGGTCAGATTAGATGAGCTCAATTTAAAGATACTTGGGCTCATAAGAGAAAAAAGCGAACTTGATAAGAAAGATGTGCTTATGTCTAGCGAGCTTATCCAGTA
>CAMDQH010000010.1 GCA_945905815.1 Bacteriovorax stolpii
TAAGTCATCAGGGCATACCCGTTCCCGTTCAGGGTGAGGTCCATTCGCACATTCAAATGCTTCAATAATATTCAATGTCCCATAATCATTAGTCATTTCATCGCCAGGAAATATATCTCTAATAGCAATTTCAAAACCCATTGCCGTAAGCATGGAGTTGGGTTCATAACTGTGATTTACATAACGAGTTAGATCCCAACAAAAAACATAATCACCTAGTGAGTTACGATATGAATACTTTAAAAGGTTTTCAAGGTTTGCCTTAGTCAATTGATTCAAATTATCTTTTGGAATAACGCGATCTAATTCATCTTTGACCCAAGTGATAGTGCCCTTTGGTATAAATGAACTTGCAAAAACCCCATAACCGATATCAGGTGAAACAAACTTAAGCTCTGTGTGTGGATGAAGCATGTGTCATCTTAGACTTTCATATAAAGAAAATAAAGATATTCTTCATAAAGAATTTAGATCCTAGTGGTGTTGCCGTTCTCGTCCTTAGGAGTCAAAGGATTTCTTCTATAAGAACTTTCGCCATCATTTAATTTAAGGCTTTTGTCCGTTTCATTATCAAAACTTTCCATTAAAACCTCCAATTTTTTTAAAATGGACTCTTTTCTTTCCCCGTATTTGTTTTCCACAATTCGATCAATAGATTGCAGATTATCTTTAACCGACTCAATTTCATCATCAGTAATTTCACCCCAAAGATTTTTTAAACCGGACTTAATTTCTAACCATTTTCCTTGGAATTGTTCTTTGCTAAGCATGAAATCCCCCTTGGCGTTATTTGGATATCAATAAATAATTTGCATAAACTATGCCGGTATTTATGGAGCTATAAAGATCCGCTTATTGGTCTGAAGTTTGCAGCAAATTTTTAACGGCTAAAAAAAGAAGGAGTCATAAATGAATACAACAAATTTAATCAGTAAAAAAGCTAAAACAAAGATTATGAAAAACGGAATTCTTTCAAACCAAAGAAGTGGCAATTCTGTGGCACTAAATGGTCAATATAAAATTATTCGCAAGGATGTTTTAAAATTAGGAAAGGATCTTGCACGTGGTTATGAATTACTGAGAGGCTTAGTGGAGACGAAAATAAGTAGAAGAAGTCTGAGTAGGGCAAAATAAGATGAGACATATTACGAAAAAAAACGGAGTAATGCCCCATTAATGGCATTAACAAAATTCTAAGTCATGAATTTATATTGTTTTTTATGTGGCACCATAAATGCCTTTTGATTTTGAAAGTTTGTCTTTGCTAAACAAGGAGAAAGATCATGTTAAGAGCAGCAATTGCATTTTTTGTATTAGGATTGATTGCAATTTTATTAGGGGCAAATGGTGTTGGGGGGCTATCCCTTGATATTGGCAAAACACTATTATTTGTCTTCTTAATCTTGGCCGTGATTAGCTTTATAGCCAGTATGGTATCTGGAAGAAAAATGATTAATAAGCATTAATATAACTTCAGGAGCTCTATGAATGTTCAGGTTCACTATATTGTTACGTTTTGTGCTCTCGTTACTCTTGGCTTTATAATTAAGAAACCTGGCCTTGATCAACGAATTATGACCGGTGAGCACGTCTGTAAAATGGTGAAAGGCAAGATGGATTGCTTTAACAGAGATTGGGATGATCGGATTAATAAAAAGAATATCGTTTTGTATCGACACGATGAATAATGTTTTTATTAGTTTAAAAATCTGCTTGTTAAATCATTCAAGCCTAATTCATCGATTAGGGCCGTTAGTCTTTCTTGCGCATGTTTACGTGGCAGATCTTTATACTGGGCTACAATGAGCTCATTTTTCATAGAGTGCTCCCATCCGACAAGTTCTGTTACGGTTACTTGGTATCCATGGGCTTCTAGTTTAAGGCAGCGTAAAACGTTTGTGATATGGCTCCCAAATTCTCGAGTATGAATTGGGTGGCGCCACATTTCAGTAAAAAAACTCTTTCCAATCATTTTAGATTTTGTCTTTCTAAGTTCAGCGGCGACTTCTGCCTGGCAACAAGGGACAAGAACAAAATATTTAACATTCTTTTTAAGACCAAAATCAATAGCATCATCGGTTGCAGTGTTACAGGCGTGGAGCGCGGTTACCATTCCGACTTGTGCTGGAAGAAGTGGTGAACAAATAGATTCTTCAACCGACAGATTTAAAAAAGACATTCGTGGAAAAGAAAGCTTTTTAGCAAGATCTTGTGATTTTCTAACAAGTTCGTCTCTAGTTTCAATACCGTAGATCGTCCCTTCAGTTATTTTTTTGAAAAATAAATCATAAATAATAAATCCAAGATAAGATTTTCCCGCACCATGATCTACCACGGACAAATCGGTTCCCTCAACCTTAAGCTCATTCAAAAGAGGCTCAATAAATTGATATAAGTGATAAACTTGCTTTAATTTTCTTCGACTATCCTGATTTATCTTCCCATCCCTGGTTAAGATGTGAAGCTCTTTGAGAAGTTCTAGCGACTGACCAGGTTTGATTTCAGGAATTAGATTCATAATCCGCAATCTAGCATAACCTTAAGATTTGACCACCTTGCTTTGCGCAGGGTGATCATTTCTAGCGAGAAAGGTGAAAAAAATACAGAGAATGCCAAAATTTGCGCGCAGGTAAGGACTAATTAATAAAAATCTGGATTTGCGTTGATCAATTTTGACCCAACGGTGTTGGCGCACCTGATTCAGTTAGCACAATGGGTGCCAAAAAAATAAATCAAGAAAATTAGAACGTTATGAATCCTTGAGGTAAAAGTAGAGAGAAAAAAACCCCGTTTTATGTATCACCCCATATGGTGCGCCTAGAATAATTTAGATTAATTCAAATTCATTTCTTTTAATTTTCGGTACAGAGTTTTTCGATCAATTCCTAAATCGTTTGCCGTTTGTTCTTTTGCCCCATCATTTTTTTCGAAAACATACTGGATATATTTTTTTGAAAGTTGATCAAGGGTTACAGGCTTTTCATCTTCAAAATGCAAATATGGTTTTTTGATTTCATTATTAGTTAATAATAAATCATCTTTTACAATGTCCTCAATTGGTAAATCATCTGGCTGAAGGATGTCAGAATTAGAAAGTACAACTGCTCTTTCAATTGCATTTTCAAGTTCTCGAACATTTCCCTTCCATACATGGCCTTCTAATTTCTGAATGGCTTCTTTCGAAAACCCCTTGATTTGGATATTGTTCATTAGAGCGAATTTTTTTAAAAAATAATCACTCAATGGAAGAATGTCATCTTTTCTTTCGCGAAGAGGAGGCATAAAAATTGGAATAACATTAAGGCGAAAATATAAATCTTCTCTAAAGCGTCCCTCTAAAACTTCTTTACGGAGGTCTTTGTGCGTGGCGCAAATAATTCGTGCAGATATATCTCGGTATTGATTCTCACCAAGCCGTTTAATTTTTCTTTCTTGTAAAACTCTTAAAAGTTTTGCCTGCAGGGATAGTGTTAAGTCACCAATTTCATCTAAAAAAAGTGTACCTTTATTGGCCTCTTCGAATAAACCTATCTTCTTATCATTGGCACCAGTAAATGCTCCTTTTGTATGACCAAATAATTCAGACTCAAGAAGGTTCTCGGGAATTGCGGAACAGTTAATAGCAATGAATGGCCCGGTATTTTTATCGCCTAGTTCATGAACTGCCTTGGCAATGACTTCTTTGCCTGAACCACTTTCGCCACTTATTAGAATATTTGCCTGACTTGATGAGACTCTTTTGGCCAAATCGATTGCCTTTCTAAATCCCTGGCTTTTTCCAATGACGCCTTTTAGACCCATAAAATCTTGGCCTTGAAACATGTCCTTTAAGTTTGAATTTTCCGCTTGAACATCATTGAGATGTAGAGCGCGTTGAACTGATATAATGAGCTGGGGAATATGAAGTGGCTTAAGCACAAAGTCATAAGCGCCAGATTCAATTGCCTCAACTGCAGTCTCTACACTGCCTTCGGCGGTCATAAGGATGATGGGTAATCGTGTATTTTGTTTTTTGATTCTTTTAATGAAATCCATACCTGACATAACAGGAAGTTTTAAATCAGAAATTACTACATCTGCCTCAATTCTTTTATTTTCAATTTCAATCAACGCTTCTTCGGCATTACTAAAGGCCAATACCTTGTATCCCCTTTGTCTAAAAAAACTAGCAAGAAGATCGAGAAGGTCCAGGTCATCATCTATCAAAGCGATTGTTGGAATATTTTTTGGTTTCACGGGGCTAAAATCCTTTGAAGGGTATTTTTGCCGAAATATAGAGGCAAAATTACCCGAATACAAGCCTCGAGTGGCAATAAATACCTGAAATATAATACTCAAACTATGGCACTTTTCACGCACTTGTACTCTCAAGGTTAAGGCAAACATAACAACTAAAGGAATATTATGATTCATTCGCCTAAAACAATTTTTTTTACGCCACGATCTCATTATTTCTAGCAGTATGTGTTCTATTAAATACAGAAGAAGAAAATCTCGAAGGTTTTTAAATATTAATTTTCCTGTTTTGGGCAGGTACCTTGTAAATGGCACAAATCATCCTGTAAGATACTGAGTATTTAAAGGAAAGTGATGAACCTTGCTGATTCAATGAAACATGTCTTGAAAAATAAAAGTCAGAATATATTTGGGTTAATCATAAAAGAGGATTTTACAAGAATTGTAAAAGATTTTGCTGTTGGTGTATTAGATATAAATAATAGAAGTAAAAACGCATATAAAAAATTTTCTTTAAAAGAATCATTTGTTAATGGCAAAGATTCAATCCAGAGTTCCATATTATTAGTTAAGGCAATCCCTCAAAGAGTTAGTGATGGATTTAAAATATTTGGTGATGAATTTATAACCGAAATGGAGAAGTTTTCTGATCCAAAACAGAAAACAGTTTTTTGCATGAAGGTCTTAGCGGGCTTAAGTAAATTTGCATTCTCCTCTGCTTATGACGTAGGGATTGGGGATGGGAAAATACTTCGTTTAGGTAAAAATAAAAATATTATCCCGAGTATTGTAATTTCAAAATTGATGTTCAAAACGATTCAATCATTTCTTGTAAGATTAATTGAGGAGATGGAAAAAGAAATTTCAGACTCTGGAGAATTGAAAAATCTACAAAATTACAAAAATATCATTCAAGACGATTCGGCTAATGCAATTGATAAATTTTTTCAAGGTGTAACTGATCCGAATGATCGAGCCTTTATTATTGTTGATAACTTCAAAAAATATATTTTAACTGGCGACTAGGTGACAGATGCATCTAAATGACATACTGTCTCAGTATGAACATAAATGAAACATTGGAAAATACCAGGGTGAGTTATCGGAATGCCGATTTCGATATCAATACATGTAATCCTAACCCCCAAACTCAGTTTGATAAATGGTTTAAAGATGCAGTTAATAGTAATTGTGATGAACCCAATGCTTTTGTATTATCCACGATTGAACAAAATAAACCACGTGCAAGAGTGGTCCTTTTAAAGGGTATCCATCAGGGGTGTTTTGCTTTTTATACAAATTACAATAGCTCGAAAGGAAAAGAGGTCACTGATAACTGCCACGTTTCAATGACTTTTCTTTGGCTACCTTTGCAGCGTCAGGTAAGAATTGAAGGCACTCTTGGAAAAATAGGGGCCAGCTTTTCAGATGAATATTTTCAAAAAAGACCCAGAGGTAGCCAAATCGGTGCCATTGCGTCACCTCAAAGTCAAAAAGTTTCTTCACGACAAGAATTAGAAAAATTATTCAATGATACAGAAGTAAAATATTCGGGACAGTCTGAGCTGGAGAGGCCTTTGCATTGGGGTGGATATTTAATTAAACCAAGTTATTTTGAGTTTTGGCAAGGCAGAGAGAATAGAATGCATGACAGAATCATATATGAAAATCATGCAGGTGGTTGGATGCTAAGTCGTCTTGCTCCTTAATTGGTAACTTTTAAATATCACCGCTAAAGTTGAAGCCCATATTGCCCCAACTATGAATCCTCCTAATATGTCGCCGGGGTAATGCACGCCAAGGTAAATGCGACTAAAACCTACGAAAATTGGCAGAATCCACAAAAGATAAAATTTCTTAGATTTGAATTTTAACAAAATTAATGAAAATGCAATAATGCAAATCGAGTTTGCAGCATGGGAAGAAACAAAACCAAATCGTCCCCCACATTTCTGTCCGAAATTATTTATAAAGTCTTTTATCTCGGGAACTCGACAGGGTCTCAACCTTTCAAAAATATTTTTTAAAATATAAGAAGACGTTACGTCTGAGGCAATTATTGCCAATGTTAAAAACAGTATGAATATGAAAAAATCTTTTCGCGCCAGTTGTTTTGTCGCCATAAAAAAAATGATAGCAATTAAAGGCAGCCAAATAAGCTGACTTGAAAAAAAAACCATAATCGAATTAAGCCATGGAGTATGCCAGGAATTTAACTCTAAAAATAACTCGAGATCAAGTGAGGAAAGGTTATCCATTAGTGAAGGGTTCCAAATATTTTCTTGATCCGCAACCTGAAAACATTAACTACCGCTTCTAAAATTATTTTTCGACTCATCTTAGAATTCCCAACAGTCCTCTCAAAGAAAGTAATTGGATTTTCAAAACTCGGAAGACCTAGTGACCAGATTTTATATTTCAGCTCTATTTGAAACGCATATCCAATTGAGAATATTTTATCGAGGTTAATAGAAGTAAGGGCCTTGCGACTATAGCAATTAAAGCCACCTGTTGAGTCTGAAAAGGGTATTCCTGTTATAGTTCGTGCGTAAATTGATGCAAAATAAGACAGAAGAAGTCGTTGCATTGGCCAGTTCATGATTCTTATTCCACCAATATATCGTGACCCAACAACTAGGTCATATTTACCAATTCTTTCCGTAAAAGTGGGAATAGCTTCTGGTTCGTGAGAAAAATCGCAATCCATGGTTATGAAAGCATCATAACCATTTTCTAAAGCCCATTTGAATCCTTTTATATAGGCAGTCCCTAAACCGAGCTTACCTTTTCTTTCTAAAATATGAAGGTTTTGTTTTTTAGACTGAAAAGACTTAACAACCTGTGCAGTACCATCGGGTGAACCGTCATCGATAATGAGAACGTTCAGGGTTGGATGCAAAGTATTAAGCGTAATTAGCATTTTCTCAATATTTGAGATTTCGTTGTATGTCGGAATGATAACGACAGCTTTATCTAAGCTTATCACCGGAATATCCTTGGCTTATGTTATAGATTCTTTATACCATAAAATTGCATGACGAAAATCTTAAAATTATCACTTCTTGTACTACTGATTATCCATTTATGGTTAGCGAGTAGTTTCGAGCTTTCTCACGATGAAGCTTACTATTGGTTATATTCTCAACGATTAGATTGGGGCTTTTTTGACCACCCTCCTATGGTTGGTATTATTATCAAGGCTTTCTCATTTCTTCCTCATTCTGAATTGACCGTCAGATTTGGCTTTATTATTATGCAATTGGCTTCAGCACTCATGTTGATGAGTCTAGCCCCTAAGCCTCGACAATGGCTGGCACTTGTTTTATTTTTTGCCTTTCCACTAGCTTCTTTTTCAGGTTTATTTGCACTTCCTGACATGCCGCTCTTATTTATGACAACCTTATATTGTGTGCTGCTAAAACGTTATCTTGAAAAATATGACGCTCTTTCAGTTTTAGGTTTGGGCGCTGTCACTGCGCTCCTTCTTTATTCTAAATACCATGGAATATTGGTAATTTTCTTTACACTAGTCGCTCTCCCTAAATTATTAAAAAGAAAAGACTTCTATGTAATTACATCTTTGGCATTGCTGTTTTTCTTGCCACATATCATTTGGCAATATGATCATGACTTCTCGACCCTTCGTTACCATTTTTTTGAACGGCCTAAAGCTGATTTTAGCCTCAAGAGACTTATTGAATATTCAGGGACTCAAGTTTTCTTAGCAGGGCTTTTTGTAGGCCCATTATTATGGTTGGAAATCATAAGAAATAAATCGGAAAACGATTTCCAGAGAGCGTTAAAATTTATTTGCATTGGAACTTTTTTATTTTTTTTCTTTTCAACTATTTCCAAAAAATACGAAGCAAATTGGACCATATTTTTAACGGCACCACTTATCATTTTAGCAACACAAACAGTTGTTTGGGACAAAAAATGGGTCAGAATCCTTTTGCTGTTTTCAATCACTCCTGTTTTCTTCGCGCGTTTTCTTTTGGCGGTGAATCCGAATGAAATTAAAATAAAACGTCTTACTGAATTTCATGACTGGGAAAATTGGGCCCTAAGTATTGAAAAAAAATGTACTAAGCCAGTTTTAGCAAATACGTACCAAATAGCTTCCAAGCTTTCTTTCTATTTAAACAAACCTATTCATGCGCTGAATATTGGATCCAGAAAAAATCAGTTCGATTACTGGCATCCAGATTCTAAATATTACACGAGCATCATGGTCTGTTATTTAACAGATAAAAAACAATTTGAGGGTGAAATAGTTACAACACCTGATGGAAAGAAGCTTAAGGTAGTACAGAGCTTTATACCTGCTAAATTACAGGATAATAATCCTTGAAAAAGATTTTAACATGCCGTTAAGTAAGGCATGTTCATCAAATACAATCTTCAAAACTCATACGACAAGGTCAAGTTTTTAACTTTGCTTCAATTCCTTTTTGCTTTAGTTGCTTTCGTTGCAGAAGCTCTGGTTACTCAGTCAGTGTTAAATTTTTCATTTATTTTTCAGTTCATTTTACTTTTGGCTTCGTATAATTTTTATTACAACGCTTTATCTCACCTCTTTTACTCCTATTGGAACATCTCCGTTGTCCTGATTATTTATTATCTCGTTTCATTAACAAGAAACTTTTTAGTACTAGATCAGCACATAATTGGTTTATTGTTTTTATGTTGCTTTACGTTTTTAATTGCTGCCTGCTATATCATTTCATCACCACTTTATTATCCAAGAGTACACTGGTGGGAATACGACTTTAGATTCAGGGCCGACATACGGTGCTCAGCTGAGATTGATGGGCATCAATATAAAGGACGTCTCTCGGATTTAAGAAGAGGGGCTGCTTGCCTTGAACTCTTTAATCATGCTCACGTAGGGCAAGCAATTCAGATTAATCTTGAGATCCTTAACCAGAATTTTACACTGTTTGCTGAAATACGGTCCAAGCGAGAGCCTATTATTGGACGATCTATTATTTATGGAATTAAGTTTTTGAACAATGATCTTGAACAAAAGCAGCGCCTTCGCCTGTTGACCAATTATTGGCATGAGAGTAAAAAGATTAAAATACGAAACAAGTTTGCAGCTCAAAAGTAATCTATGCTTAAAACTGAACTTCAAGACCATATGTGGTTTATGAATCTTGCCTTAGAGCAAGCAGATCTTGCTTATAAGGCCAGCGAAGTTCCTGTTGGAGCGGTACTGGTCTCTCCTGCGGGCGAAGTTTTATCTAAGAAATTTAATACCAAAGAAATTCATTTTAATCCTACCGGCCATGCTGAGATTTTATGTTTGGAAGCCGCTGGAAAAAAAATTAAAAATTGGCGGCTTTCTGATTGCACCCTTTATGTAACCCTCGAGCCTTGCCCTATGTGCCTAAGTGCTATGGTACAGTCACGAATTAAGCGGTGTATTTTTGGTGCATACGACCCCAAGGGCGGTGCACTTAGTCTTGGTTATCATTTTCACCAGGACAAGCGTCTTAATCATCAGTTTTCAATTCTGGGTGGAATGAAACATTTCGAGTGCTCAAAAATCCTCTCTCAGTTCTTTAAAGAACGTCGTGGGAATTACATACCCAAGAACTAGTTGTTTGACGCGATATGCATGTGCTAAAACACTTGCTCGCAACTTTTAAATGCGGAGATGTGTCAGAGCGGTCGAATGAGCACGCTTGGAAAGCGTGTAATGGTGAAAGCCATTCGAGAGTTCGAATCTCTCCATCTCCGCCATTGATAAGAGTTATTTTTTGTTTTTTCTGAAACGAGAAAAGCGATTGAATTTGTTCGGCCATCTTTAAGAGTATATAAACTTTTAAAGTAAGTATTTCTTCTTCTTTGATACTTTGTTTAACGAGTTCAGACAGGTGATCAAGCTGGATATTTTCGGAATCAAATACTTGTTCTAGTCTTGTATTGTCTTCAGACATACTTTCAATATCCGTAATTAGTTTACTCACCGTTTCATTAATACGTTATGTAATAGCAATTTAAACTGGTTTGAATTCAAACTCTTTACATAATTTTCTTGAAGGATTAGGATGCTCGACGGCAGTCTGTCTTAGATGAGCATTTCGCCGCCAACCCCGCCAGGCCAGGAATGGAGCAACGGTAGTGGATTGGGATGTTGTGTTTGAGTTCAGGCTGCTGCTAAATTTTCATACATAGAATTTTCAACTAATAAACAAATTTACTCTTCGAATCAAACAAAATTAATCAAATTGAGTCTTGCGTAAATACTTGTTTTTCCCTCTGTAAACCAGATATAGCCAGCTTGATCTTAAATCTTCTTACACTTAATTTTTTATCACTTTTTCGAAGCAGTTGCGCCATGACTTCAAGGGGGAACTCCCCTATTTTCCGACTTTCAAAACCAAAATTTCTGGAGTGTTATGGCCTATCAAGTCCTGGCCAGAAAATGGCGACCTAAACAATTCGAAGAAGTTGTTGGGCAAGCTCATGTTACGCGAACTCTGCAAAATGCTATCAAGCAGGAGAAGCTTGCGCATGCTTATTTATTCACCGGAACTCGTGGTGTAGGAAAAACTTCAATTGCCCGTTTATTTGCAAAAGCGATCCGTTGTGAAAATCGCAAGGCAGATTTTAATCCATGCTTAGTCTGTGCTTCTTGTCGTGATATTGATGCCAGTAATTCTATGGACTACATAGAAATAGATGGTGCCTCAAATAATAGTGTTGATGATGTTAGGGCACTAATTGAAAACGTTAATTACCTACCAACTCGCGGGAAATACAAAGTCTACGTTATTGATGAAGTGCACATGCTTTCAATTAGTGCATTTAATGCGCTACTTAAAACTTTAGAAGAGCCACCTGCACACGTTCTTTTTATTTTAGCGACAACCGATCCACATAAACTTTTAGGAACGGTAATTTCTCGATGTCAGCGATATGACTTTAAAAATGTTCCTATTGAAATTCTTAAAGAGCATGTATTGAAAATAGCTAACGCGGAGGGGATTAAATTCTCAACGCCAAAAATTGCGGAGAAATTAGCAGAGCTTGGCAAGGGTTCAGTACGGGATACATTATCAATTTTTGATCAGGTTCTCGGGCTATCCGCCACCCAAAATATAAATGAAGACTTGTTAACGAGTGCACTTGGGCTTGCAGGAACATCTGCTATGAAAGAACTCCTTTCTGGCATCCTAACGTCTCAGCCTAAAAAATGTAGTATTATTTTCACCCAACTAATTGAAGAGAACATTGATTTAAAAAAACTTTGCGACCAGATTCTAGATGGGTTTTATAAAATAATTAATTCAATTGATGATCAAAAATCTCTCTATACCCAAGAATTGATTAATGAGAAATCCCTTGAGGGAATCTCAATTGCTGAAATCTTTTGGATTTACGAGTCATTAGTTAAAGATTTTCAATGGGCATTAACAAGCATGAACCCTGAAAAGGTTGTACTGATTTTGCTCCAGAAAATATGCTTACGCAGAACTATATTGAAAGGGGAGGACGTTAAGGTTGAGGAAATTATCCAGCTGGGAAAGTCTGAAGCCGGAGCAAAAATAAAAATAGAAGCTCCGGTCAAATTCGCCAAAACATGGAATGATTTTCTTGGTTATCTTTTAACGGCGGCTCCTGCAACAGCAGCAAATCTTGAGCACGGTAATTTAATTGAAGAATTTGATATCAATATCGTACCGCTTACGATTCAAGTCGCTTTCCCTGAAAATGCATCTGTTTTTAAAGAGTTTCTGGAAGATAAAGAAATTTACGCCAGGTTAAAAAATCACTTGGCCGACTTCTTCGAAGTTGATATTGAGAAGTTGCACTTTAAGACGCAACTTTTGAGTGCGGAAGAAAAGAAAGATAAAAATTTCAAAACAACAGTTGAAATTGGTGATGAGACTAGAAAGAACATAGAAGAAGAGAGAAAGCAGAAAATACTAAACGATCCATATGTTAAAGAGGCCGAAAAGCTTTTTAATAGCAAGATTGATAAAATTATATTGAATGAATAGGAGTTCTTATGAACATGAATAACTTAATGAAACAAGCACAACAAATGCAGGCTAAACTTGCCATGCTACAAAATGAACTTAACGATAGGGAAGTAGAGGCAGCTGCTGGCGGCGGAATGGTTAAAGTTAAGGTTAATGGAAAGCAACAATTGTTAAGCATCACAATCAACAAAGAGTGCGTTGATCCTAATGATGTTTCAACCCTTGAAGAACTAGTTTTCACAGCTGTAAATCAAGCTATGAAACAGTCTCAAGATATGGTCCAGCAAGCGATGGCTAAAGTTACTGGTGGAATGAATATCCCAGGAATGTTTTAGTGATTCAATTACCTGAAGTTATAAAAAATGCGGTAGAAGCTCTCACTCGTTTACCGGGTGTTGGTGAGAAAACTGCCTTCAGGATGGTCATGAATATGACTAATTGGAAATCTGTTGAACTTACAAGTGTAAGTACTGCACTGGCATCACTTCAGCATCTTAAACTTTGTCTCGAGTGTGGAATGTTTGCCGATGAAAATCAATGTAGCATTTGTGCTAATGACTCTCGAGTAAGTACTCAAATTCTTTGCGTCGTTGAAAATGCTTCAGATCTAATGGCCATTGAAAAGAGTGGTACCTTTAAAGGTGTGTATCATATTCTGGGCGGAGTTTTAAATCCTCTACTTGGTGTTGGGCCAGATGAATTGAAAATGGATGATCTTCGCCAAAAAATTATTAAAAAAGAGATACAAGAAATTATTCTAGCTGTGAATCCTTCAGTTGAGGGGGATGCAACTTGTTCATATTTAAAATCAATCCTTCCTGTCTCTGTCCAAGTGGACAGAATTGGTTTTGGCGTTCCAATTGGTGGAAGCTTGGAATATCTGGATCCTATGACTATAACGAAAGCATTAGAAAATCGTAAAAGGTTTTAATGAAAGCATTATCTGTAACAGAGAAAGTTAAATTAATTCTGGAGCCCAAACTTGATGGGATCAATGCTCGACTTTTTGTCACGCGAGAAGATGGAATTACTATTTATGATTCCATTCAAAACAATACAACGACTTCTGTTGCAGCTTTAGTTAGTGGAGTCTGGCAGGCTTCGGAAGCCCTGATGGGTTTGGTATATAAACAAAATGATGTGATGGATTTTCGCCTTGGCTTTGATACATCGTCACAAGGTATTTTCTTATTTCCGTTTAGCTTGTCTGGAAAAAGATATTTTCTAGGGGCAATTTATAATGATTGTCTTAATCCTGGTCAACTGAAGAGACATATAGCACTAATTAAAGAAGAAATGGAGAGACTGTTTATAAATGAGCCAATACCTAAAAAGATCGTGATTTCTAAGCGTCAAGACTTTCTTTTTCAAGATATCTCAGATGCTGAGATAGATAGACTTTTCTCTTTAGGCGGTTTGTAATATGTCATTTGTAAATTATCATACTAAAGAAATTAACTGTAAGATTGTTTATTATGGTCCTGGCCTTGGCGGGAAAACAACTAATATTCAGTATATCTATCAAAAGACAAGTTCCCAAAATAAAGGCCAAATGATTACGCTTAATACAGAGAATGAGCGTACATTATTTTTTGATTTCCTTCCGCTTGATTTGGGCGAGATAAGAGGGTTTAAAACTCGTTTTCATCTTTACACCGTTCCAGGGCAAGTTTTTTATGAAGCAAGCCGTAAACTCATTTTACGCGGTGTGGATGGATTAGTATTCGTTGCAGACTCACAAGTAGAACGAATGGAGGCCAACCTTGAATCGTTTCAGGGTCTAGAAAGAAATCTTATTGATCAAGGTTATGATTTGGCGAAAGTGCCAATGGTTATGCAGTGGAACAAAAGAGACTTACCTAATATAGTTCCCGTTGAAGATCTTCAGATGCAATTAAATAAAAGAAAAAATCCATCCTTTGAAGCTATCGCAAGTCAGGGGCATGGTGTATTTGAAACCTTAAAAATGATATCGAAATCAGTTTTGCTTAATATTAAGGGCGGACTGGAATAGTTTAATTAGAGGAGTTATCCCCATGGCTGAAAAAGTTAGAGCACTTACTAAAAGACAAATTGAAACTCTTAAGCAAAAACTTATAGAGGAAAAAAATAGTCTTGTTTTTAGTGATCAGGTTAATGCATCAAATATTGAACTATCTAAACCTGAGGGTGGTGATGAGGTTGAGCAGTCAATTACTGACTATATTAACTCGCATTTACTTCGTTTTAGAAATCGTGAAGTTTTCTATGTTAAAAAAATAGAGAAAGCTTTGAAGAAATTTGACATGGATGAATATGGTCTATGCAGTGACTGTGGTGAAGGAATTCGTTTTGAACGTTTATTGGCGAGACCAACAGCAGAAATGTGTATCCAGTGCAAAGAAGAATCTGAAAGAGATGAATCCAACAGTTTTATAGGCCGTCAGTCTAAATCACTTGGTAAAGTTTCGGATTTAACTGGAATGATGGCTTAAGGAATTTATGGCCAATATTAAGGTTGCAGTTATTGGTGGATCAGGAATTTATAAACTTGATGCCATTAAAGTAAAAAACCAAATCAAGGTTAATACTCCTTTTGGAGATCCAAGTGCTGACATTATGGAATGCGAAGTAGAAGGTGCGTCCTTTTATTTTCTTCCACGTCATGGTCTTGGCCATAAATTTACTCCCTCTGAAGTAAATTATCGCGCAAATATTTATGCTTTAAAAAAGCTTGGTGTAAATACAATAGTTAGTATCTCAGCTGTTGGTTCGCTCCAGGAAGAATACGCGCCCAAGCATTTTGTCTTAGTTGATCAGTTTGTTGATTGGACAAAAGGTTTACGTAAGCGAACTTTTTTTGATGATGGTATTGTTGGGCACGTTTCAGCTGCTAATCCGGTTGAAGCGAGTCTCCAGAAGCGTCTGTTTGAAGCTTGCCAAAAAGCTGGAGTTATTTCTCACCTAGGTGGAACATATATCTGCATTGAAGGTCCACAGTTTTCAACTCGAGCAGAATCTAAAATTTATCGTGGATTTGGAGCTTCAGTTATAGGAATGACAAACGTGCCGGAAGCTTTCTTAGCTAAGGAAGCTGGCATGGCCTATGCAACTGTTGCTATGGTTACTGATTACGATTGCTGGAAAGAAGAGCATTGCACTGTTCAAGAGATAATGGATGTCATGAAATCAAACTATATCTCGGCCCAAAAATTTGTCATCGAAGCAATTCCGAGCTTAGTAAATAATCCGGTAAATTTTACTGCAGAAAATCAATATGCAGTTATGACAGATCCAACCCTTCACCGGTCATCTCATAAAGAAATTTTAGAAACTATCTTAAAATAATGACCGAATATCTTAAGCACTATTCAGTAATGTTAAAAGAATGTCTTGAAGCTTTAGAATTAGGTTCTAAAGCTTCAGGCTCGTTATTGTTAGGCGACCTAACTTTTGGGGCCGGTGGACATACCTTCGCGCTGTCGGACCATATCGCTGGTTCTATGGTTTATTCCGTAGATCAGGATCCGGATGCATTAAAAAATGGTGAGGAAAATATTATTCATAGGGGCAAAGTAGGAATTGTAAAACTTCTTCCGATGAACTTTGTGGAATTTCCAGATTGGTGCGAACAGAATCAAATGCAGCAAAAATTTGCCGGAATTTTGATGGATCTTGGGGTCTCATCCCATCAATTTGATAAGATGGAACGAGGCTTTAGCTTTCGTGCTGATGCACCACTTGATATGCGGATGAACCATGGTGATAATTCTAAGCCCACTGCCGCCGATTTGCTCAATACTCTCTCTGAAAAAGAGATTTCCGACCTTCTTTTTACCTATGGAGAGGAGAGGCTTTCCCGGAGAATTGCTGCCAAGATTTGTGAACTCCGCATGACCAAGAAAATTGAAACAACGAGTGAATTGGAAGACATTTGTTTTCACGCTTATCCGGCCAAAGATCGTCATCAAAAAACTCATCCGGCCACTCGATCTTTTCAAGCATTAAGGATTGCAGTAAATGATGAATTAAGAGTACTGGAAAATACTATACCAAAACTGTTGCCTTATTTGTCAGAGGGAGGAGTTCTTGCAATCATCAGTTTCCATTCTCTCGAAGATCGAATTGTAAAACACACATTCAAAGAAATACTGGAGAAACAAGATTTTCCTGTTACAATTTTAACTAAGAAGCCACTCACAGCTACGGAAGAAGAGCTGTCTATAAATTCTCGTTCACGAAGTGCAAAACTTCGAATACTACAACGAGAATCTCAACTAGGGAGGGTTGATGGCACTAAGAAAAAAAGGTTCAAAACTTAAATTCAATAATCGTTTGATGGATTTTCTCTTCAATCCTCAAGCCTTGCCTTTTACACTTACTTTCACAACGCTTGCTGTATTGTTTGTTGCATTTCGAATGAAGGGAATTGAGCAAGCTTATTCACTTAATAATCTCAAAATTAATATCGATAAAGCAGTTATTAATAATAAAGAATTAAAAGCCCAGCGAGCGCGTGAAATGTCTGTACCAAAGCTGCGCGAATTTGCAGCGACATATGGTCTAAAAGAACCAGGTCCTGAACAAATAATACTCATACCCTAGGTTGTACATCTGTGAAAAATAGGATTTTTTTCAGTTTTATTGTCTTTTGTTTTCTTTTTGCAACTGTGATCAGTAAAGCTTTTTATATTCAGGTCATTAATAAAGAAAGACTTCTGTCGTACGCAAAAAGCCAGTTTATTCGGGAAGTAAAAGCCTTTCCTAATCGTGGAAATATTCTTGATCGTAACGGAAGCCCCCTTGCCATCAATGTTCACGTTTATAATCTCTTTACGATTCCTAAGGATAAAGATGCTACCTTTTATAATAAACTAAAAAACCTTTCACAAGTTGTCCCTGAACTTACCTATCCAAAACTCAAGTCACTTGTTCAAAAAAGAACAAAATATACTTGGCTTGCAAAAAAAGTATTTCTTTCAGAATCTCAACTACAGAAAATAAAAAAGCTAGAGGGAATATTTGTAGAATCATATTCTCATAGGGTTTATCCAAACCGTGAACTAATGGCACAAACTCTCGGGTTTGTAGGGATTGATAATACTGGTTTAGCTGGTATTGAATTCAGTATGAATAAAGAGCTCAAGGGTACACATCAGGTTATAAAATATATTCATGATGCCAAAGGGCGTCCAATAAAATTTGAATCCAAATCTTCAGAAGCTTACGCTGCAGATATTCAACTCTCGCTGGATAAAGATATTCAGGGTGCCCTCGAAAGCTACTTGCAGGAAGCAGTGGTTCACCATAAGGCCCACAGAGGTGGAGCTGCAGTTATGGATGCTGAAACAGGAGAGATTTTAGCAATAGGGAACTATCCTACTTTTGATCCAAACAAACATGGGGCTTATCCTCAAGAACAAAGAAAAATGGCTTTTGTAACAGATCCATTTGAGCCAGGTTCAATTTTTAAAACAATTACTGTTGCATCTGCTCTTGAGCATAAAGTCGCTCGGCCGGAGACAAAATTTTTCTGTGAAGGTGGAAAAATGAAAGTCCAGAATCATTGGATATCAGAAGCAGAAACACACGAGAAATTCGAATGGCTTACAGTTGGAGATATTTTAAAATTTAGCTCTAACGTAGGTATTACGAAAATAGCTTTCAATTTGAAATACCCCAAGCTACGTCAAACCATGGATAAATTTCAGCTCGGCCAAAAAACAGGATTGGAAATCGGTGGAGAATCTAAGGGTATTGTTAGCTACAAAGCTACTGATAAAGTTCGACCACTTAGTCTAAGTAATATAAGTTTTGGACAAGGAATCGCAACTACAGCAATTCAAATGCTTCGGACTTACGCTGCTATAGCCAATGGTGGATATTTGGTTAAACCAACTCTTTTAAAAAATGAAGTCAGTCAAATTAAACCTGAGAATAAAATTTTATCTGAGAAAACGGCTAATAATGTTACAAAAATGCTGGTGAATGCAGTTAATGAGGGAACTGGTAACGATGCAATCATTCCTCATTACGATATTGCCGGTAAGACAGGTACGGCCCAGCGAGTTTCTCCACGTGGTGGGTATGAAGGCTATATAGGAAGCTTTATTGGTTTTCCTGTTAATGTTAATAAAAAATTTGTTGTTATGGCATATATCGATCATCCAACAGCAAACGGATACTACGGTGGAGCAACTGCGGCACCTGTTGTTAAAAAAATTACCCAATACATTCTTTATAAGAAAAAAGATTTTGCTCAGTTTGCAAAGTATGATGAAAAATCTAATAAAGATAATATGGACACTGTTCAATCACAACAGGCTTCGGCGCAGAGAGTGTTTGCTCCAGGCTTTATGCCGAGCTTTGCAGGATTGGACAAATCAAGTGCCATGCAATTAGCTCAAGATCGGTCAATTCAAATTGAAATAAATGGCTTCGGAGTTGTAACAAAACAATCTATTCCATCTGGTACGGCTTTTACTGGTAAAACAAACTTGCGTCTTGAATTTGAAGCACCGACATATGCTGAATAATGATGAACTTGGAAAAATTTTAAATGAATCAATTCCTCATGTTTTAATTAATGATATTCATTGGCGGACACAGGATTCGACTTCTGAAAGCATTCTTTTTTATAAACTAACCGATGATGTCAAAAGTGAGCAGATTTTTTTAGATAGAATAAAAGACTCGAAATATGCATGGTTAGTTATAAATAGAAACATGCAAAACAATCCTCGTAATGTAAGCATAATTAATGAGGCAATCTGGCCCCACATTCAGAAAAAAATTTTAGACAATATTTTTCCTCAACCAAAAATTAAAATGATTGGTATAACTGGGACAAATGGAAAAACGACTACAGCGGATTTGGTTTTACAAATTGGACATCTGATTGAGAAAAAAGGGTTTAGTATTGGTACGCTTGGAGTGCGTGAGTACAATAAAACAATGCTAGATTTTGGCCTTACTTCTCCAAGTTTTATAGATTTTAGAAAGTATTTGTTCAAGTATGGAATGGATAAGGATTTTTGTGTAACGGAAGTCAGTTCTCATGCATTGGTTCAGGATCGATTGTATGACATAGGTTTTGATGCGGCTGGATGGTTATCTTTCTCACAAGATCATCTTGATTATCATCAGACGATGGATAAATACTTTGATGCAAAAAGTCTTATATTAAAAAAACTGTTACCTAATAAAAAGTTGTTTATTCCGTCAGAACAGAAGGATCTTTTTGAAAAATTAAAACGAACATCAATTAAAGTAACGATGGCGCCTGAAATTGAAGGTGAGCTGCCATTATTTTTCAGAACTCAGTTTAATAAAAACAATTTAGAAGTAGCTCAAGCCTTAATTGAAAGTACATTCAATGAATCTGTCACAATCAATTATAACTCCTTAGTACCACCAGATGGTCGCTTTTATATTCGGGCCTTTAAAAGTAGCTATATTGTAGTAGATTACGCGCATACTCCAGACGCATTAAAAAATATTTGTCAGGGAATAAAAAAAGCATTTCCAAATTATAAGCTGAAAGTTCTTTTTGGATGTGGTGGTGATCGTGATCGTTTGAAGCGCCCAATAATGGCTTCTGTGGTTTCAGACTGGGCCGATGAAATATATGTTACCAGCGATAATCCACGTTCAGAAAAACCTGAACAAATTATTTCAGATATATTGTCGGGTATTAAAGGCAAAAATTTTCAATCAATTACAGAACGTCCTGAAGCTGTTAATATTGCTTTTTCTGAATTAAAGGATCATGAGGTTCTGTTACTTGCCGGAAAAGGTCATGAAGATTATATTCTCATTAATGGAGTGAAACATCCATATAGTGATATACGTGAAGTTGAAGAGTTTATTTCAAGGAAAAAAACATGATTGCTTTAGCACATTTTAAAAAATGTCCTTCGATTCTATCTATACCTAAAGATATTGATTTAAATTCAAGCCTAAATTTCTGCACTGATACTAGGAAATATCATCACCCTTCATTTTTTGTAGCCATACCTGGAATTAAAGTAAACCCTTTGGATGTACTTGAAAACTTGCTCTCTCAGAAATGCCCTCTCATTGTTTTTCAAGATGATCTTATTAATCAATCAAAAGTAAATATTCTTCAAGCTAAATTTCCTAAAACTTCTTTTTTGCCAGTTTCAGATTCAGTAACATTTTTACAGGAACTTTCACATCAACACATTATTAATTGGAAAAAGCTTAATTCGAAGAATACGGTTTTTGCGATATCAGGATCTAATGGAAAAACGACTCACAAAGAAATGTTGTCGCATATTTTGAAAACAATTAAGCCTAACAAAATAGTTGCGACAGAGAAAAACAACAACAACCATTTGGGTGTTCCTCTGACTCTTTTACAAGTGAATGATCAGACTGAAATGGTAGTTCTAGAATTGGGAAGTAATCATCCTGGTGAAATAAAAGTCCTTTGTGATATCGCTTCTCCTAACGCAGGTCTTACTACGAATATTGGTGCAACTCATCTTGAATTTTTCGAAACAGAAGAAAAAGTATTTGATGAAGAGGGCCATCTTTACCATGCAGTTAAAGAATTCTCTCATGGAAAAGGTTTTTATCTTATAAATAAAGATGACAATTTTTTGAAGATTTTTTCATCTTTTGACGGTGCTGTTACTTTCGGTACATCGGTTGACGCTGAAGCCAAGGTTGCCTTTTTAGAAAATGGGGCCCAAATTGAATACAAACATCAAAGTTTAGTTGCAACGAATAATCAAATTACTGGACGCCATAATAAATTAAATCTCGTAACATGTGTTTTTATTGCGAGTCATTTTTATCCTGAATCACGTGAAGAAATACTTATTGCAGCTTCAAATTTTCGCCCAACAAAAAATCGCTCGGAATGGATTGAGTTTGATGGTCGCCCTGTTTTTCTTGACGCGTACAATGCTAATCCATCTTCTATGAAAGCAGCGTTAGAAGGTTTTAAAGAGAGCGTTCTAAGCCAAGGTTTTACGTTGGATCAGGCCTGCGTCGTTTTGGGTGATATGAACGAGTTGGGAAATTCTTCAGCTCAATATCATAAGGATGTAGGTGGTTTTATTAAACTACTTGGATTTAATCAGGTTTATTTTATTGGTCGATTCAGCGGAGATTACCTTAAAGGCCATCCTCAAGCCACGGGAAGACAAAGTGCTGCAGAATTTAAGCAAGATTTTCGTAATGTCGTTTTAAAGAAATATCAAATTCACTTTATTAAAGGATCTCGCTCTTTACAATTGGAGTCACTCTTCGATATAACTTAAGTTTATCTTTTTTAAAGGGATAAACATGCTTTATTATTGGCTTTACCCACTAAGTCAATCTAGTCATTTGTTCAATGTATTCAAATACATTACTTTTAGGTCGTTTCTTGCGTTTATCATTGCCACGGTAGTTTCAATTGTTTGGGGCAAAAGATTTATTGCACTAATGAAATTAAAGCAATTTGGGCAAACGATTCGTGACGAGGGACCAGCATCTCACAAGAAAAAGCAGGGAACTCCTACTTTTGGCGGTGTGTTTATTTTGGGCAGTGCCGTCATTGCCTGCGCCGTTTGCGGTAACTTTGTGTCATTTCCCTTTTTAATCACTCTTTTTGTGACAGTTTCTTATTTCCTGTTGGGGGGTCTTGATGACTACCTAAAAGTTCTTAAGAAAAATACAAAAGGCGTTAGCGCACGTCAAAAGCTAGCTTGGCAGTTTCTAACTGCACTCTTGGCAGCTTTTGTTATGATTAAATATGGTATAACTGACTCACAAGTTTACGTCCCATTTTTAAAAGATCCGGTGGTTGACCTTGGTTGGTGGTATGTTCCTTTTGCGGCTTTCGTAATTGTGGGTTCCTCAAATGCTTTAAACTTAACAGATGGATTAGATGGGTTAGCGATTGGACCTACTATAACTTCTGCAGCAACGCTGGGTTTACTTTCTTATTTGGCCGGGCACGTTGAATTATCAAACTATTTACTCATTCCTTATGTCCCAGATGTGGGAGAGCTACTTGTTTTAGTGGCCGCCATAATTGGGGCAAGTGTGGGATTTTTGTGGTATAACGCTTATCCTGCTGAGATTTTCATGGGAGACGTCGGGTCTCTCTCTCTTGGTGGATGTCTCGGAACGATTGCGGTTTTAACTAAAAACGAAATCTTGTTTGTCCTAATCGGTGGGATATTTGTCATCGAAGCACTGTCCGTGATTTTACAAGTGGCATCTTTTAAAACGAGAGGAAAAAGAATTTTTAAAATGGCACCTATTCATCATCATTTTGAATTGAAAGGTTGGCCAGAAACCAAGGTTATTGTTCGCTTCTGGATTGTGAGTCTGGTTTTTGCCATTCTTGCACTTGCAACACTGAAACTAAGATAAATTTTAAGGAGTTCTCATGGAAAAATATAAAGGCAAAAAAGTCTTGGTCGTTGGTCTTGGAAAGACTGGGTTTGCACTCATTCATCTTTTTACTCAATTAGGTTGTGAAATTAAAGTTACGGATATTAAGCCGATCTTTGATTTGAATAAACAGGTTAAGCGTTTAAGAAAAATTACACCTGTGCCCACAATGACACTTGGTGAACATAAAGATGAAGATTTTATTGATGCGGATATGGTGGTTTACTCTTCATCGGTTGATCCACAACTTCCACAATTAAAAGTTGCACGTGAACACGGTAGAGCTGTGTTTTCCGATTTTGCTTTTGCCTATGAAAACTGCAAAAGACCAATAGTTGCTGTATGTGGAAGCCATGGAAGAACTATTACGGCGCACATGATCGGTTACACCCTTAAAGTTGATAAAAAGAACGTTTTTGTTGGTGGAACTTCTGAAGAGCCTTTCATTAATTTTCTTTCGTTACCTAATAAAGAAGAAATTGATTACTGTGTAATTGAAGTCTCACCCTTGCAGCTTCAAACTGTTGAGAATTTTAAACCTATTATGGCCGTCTATCCTAATCTTGAAGAAAAGAATCTTCAAGGCCGCTTTAAAACGTCAGCTGAATATCTTGATACGGCCCTTAAGGTTGCAAGAAACCTTGGTCCAGAAAGTTATCTCGTAGTGAATTTTGATAAACTGGCATCAAACTCAGTTCTAAGATCTTCTCAAGCTCAAACATTTTGGTATTCAAGAAAATCATTTGTTACAATGGGCGTGATTTCTGAAATTCAAGGAACACATTTTCACGATAAACGCATTCATTCCAATATTCATTATCATTCAGAATTCAAAGTGACCGATATGCGAATTGTTGGTGTGAATAACCGTGAAAACATGATGGCCGCTATAACAGCTTGTAAAGCTCTTAAAGTATCTGATCTTTCAATTCAGCATTGTATTGAGAAGTTTCCTGGTATTCCTCACCGGCTTGAATTTGTCATTGAAAAGAACGGTGTTCGTTTTTATAACGACTCTAAGTCTGAAACGATGGACGAACTTAAAGTTTCTCTTGAGGCCTTTAAGGATCCCGTTATTTTAATTGCCGGCGGTAAAGAAGTCGAAGGTGTTACTTACGATAAATATGCCGGAATTATGAAAGAAAAAGTTCGCGTTCTGGTTTTGGTTGGTGAAGTTAAAGAAGCCATGAACCGTGTTTTAGGTGATTCAACTCAAACCTACCTTGTAGGCTCTTTTGATGAGTCAGTTTTACTGGCCTATCAAAAGTCCCGAACTGGTGACACGATTTTATTGTGTCCGGGCAATGACAGTACTGACGTTTTTCGTGATTTTGAAGAAAAAGGTAACTACTACAAAAAACTCATCTTCCAACTTTAATGTCCTATGTTACACTGGAGATGAAACAACTCATTTCCGGTGTAACACATGCAAGACGCAAATAACCGACTAGAAAAGTTAACTAATTACTTCCTAATCAATGTCTTTTTTCTGACACTCTTTGGTGTCATCATGGTGTTCTCTGCCAGCTACATGTATGCAACTGAGAATATGGGTAACAGCTATTTCTTTTTATATAAGCAATTAATCTTCGTTGCCCTTGGCTTAACTTTGGCCTTGGTCTTTTCGAAATTTAAAATTATTTATCTTTATAAACAGGCCTACAAGATTAATGCTCTTTTTAGCTTTGTCATCACTCTGACTCTGGTACCAGGAATTGGTGTCATGATGAAGGGTTCAAAACGCTGGTTAAACCTAGGTTTTATGAATCTTCAGCCCGGTGAGTTTATTAAATACACACTTATGTTGGCAGCGATCCGGTATTTTGAAAATTTTAATAACTACGATTCGAAACAAAAAGTTCTTTATGCTTCTGGATTGGTATATCCGTTGGCGGTTTTTGTTCTACAACCAGACTTTGGAACATTTTTTATTGCTTCAATGATAATTGGATTTATTGCATTTTTGAGTTCATTTCCACGTAAATATTTATATGGAACTATGGTGGTTGGTTTTATAGGTGCCTTTGGAATTTTGATCTCTGCACCATATAGAGTTAAGCGTCTGCTTGCCTTTTTAGATCCATGGGCCGACCCAAGAGGAAGTGGCTTTCAGGTTATTCAATCATTTTTAGCTTTTGCGCATGGTTCTTTTTTTGGGCAAGGACTGGGAAATAGTAACGAAAAATTATTTTATCTGCCTGAAGCATATAACGATTTTATATTTTCAGTTGTTGGAGAAGAGTTAGGTTTTGTCGGTGTTATTACCACTGCCATTATGTTCGTATGCTTCATATTTATAGGTTTTAAAATGGCGATTTCGCTTAAGTCCCGCGTCGGAAGCATAATGGTTGCAAGCATAATTTTTTCAATTGGTTTTCAAGCTTTTCTGAACATGGGCGTAGTCTTAGGTGTCCTTCCAACTAAAGGACTAAATCTTCCCTTTATCAGTTATGGAGGGTCATCTATGGTGGCGAACCTGGCGGCACTCGGATTGGTTTTTGCATGCATTAAAATCCAGCCTAGCGATGTGAAGGATGTTAAGGCAAAGGGAAAACAATCTCCAATTGGTGCTCTTAAAAGTGTTTTTAATTAACCCATGAAATATGCAGTACTTGTTGCAGGTGGAACCGGCGGACATATCAATGCAGCTTTGGCCGTTGGTGAAGCGCTTAAAGATCAGGGCTATGAGATTATTTATCTCACTGGCAAAAGACCTCTAGATTACAAATTGTTTAAAGGGCAAAATGTCCGGCATCTTAATTCAAAACCATTAAGAACAAACAATCCATTTATACTTATTAAAAATATAATTTTAAATTTTATTGGTTTTGTTTCGATTTTCTTTTTATACGTAACTAAACGACCAAAATTTATTGTTGGTGCCGGAGGATATGTTTGCGGACCAACGCTTTTGGCCGGTTTTTTACAAGGTGTTCCAGTATTTATCATTGAGCAAAACGCAGTAATGGGACTGACTAATAAAATTCTTGGATGGATTTCTGATCGAATATTTGTTCATTTTACCAAAACCAAAGGCCTATATTCAGTTCTGGCTAAAAAAGTGCGAGTTGTGGGAAATCCTACCCGTAAATCTATTCAGCCTGTACCCAATAAAAAAATAGATACAAATTTAAAAGTCCTTGTCTTTGGTGGAAGCCTTGGTGCAACTCAAATAAATAAAGTGATTTTTGATATTTTAAAAAAACCTTCTGTTCAAAACATGAGTATTCATCACCAACTTGGCAGTGGCCAAAAAGTTCCAGAAATTTCCAGTGTGGTTGAATACCAACCAATGGAATACATCGATAATATTCAGGCCGAATATCAGTGGTGCGACGTTATAATTGCTCGAGCTGGAGCAAGTACTGTATCAGAATTGGCCATCATAAAAAAACCAGTTCTTATTTTTCCTTACCCTCAAGCTACTGATAATCATCAGTTATATAATGCACTAATATTTAAAGAAGAATCTGACTTTACTGTTGAGGTTCTTGACCCGAAAAGCCCGCATGATGTGTGCCTTAAACATGCACAAGAATTCCTAGTCAAGGCTTCAAAGGAAGCGTTAAAGTACTCTCAGACACCTCATACAGGTAATCACACCTGCGCTGAGATATTAAAAGAGATACAAGACCATGTTGGGATTTCTTAAAACTACAAAATTACATTTTATTGGTATTGGCGGAATCGGTATGAGTGGTATTGCCGAAGTTCTCTTAGATTTAGGTTACCTCGTTTCAGGTTCAGATTTAAATTCATCTTCCGTAACTGAAAACCTTCGAAAAAAAGGTGCTAGCATCTTTTTAGGTCACTTATCATCGAATGTTGAAGATGCAACACTGATTGTCTACAGCTCAGCGATTGATGCTAAAAACCCAGAATTTTCTCGTGCCCAGGAATTAAAAATTCCCATGATTAGACGGGCAGAAATGTTGGCCGAACTTATGCGGCTTAAATTTGGGATTGCAGTTGCTGGTTCGCATGGAAAAACAACAACCACAAGTTTAATAGCCACCATTTTTCAAGAAGCTAAGCTTGATGCGACACATATTATTGGTGGGATTGTCAGCAACCTTGGCGGAAATGCACAAAAGGGTGATGGAGAATTCCTGATTGCTGAAGCTGATGAATCAGATGGGTCATTTCTTCTTCTTAATCCAATCATGGCAGTCATTACAAATATTGATGATGATCATTTAGATTTTTACGGTACGAAAGAAAAAGTTGTGGAAGCTTTTGTAGAATTTGTTAACAAGCTTCCTTTTTACGGGAGAATTGCACTCAATGCTAACGATGCTTCAAGTGTTGCGATTAAAAGCCGAATAAAAAGACCGATGGTTTGGTATGGTATTGAAACAAAAGACGAGGATGTTGAATACCTTGCAAAGAATATTCAGTTGTCAGCAAGCGGAACGACATTTGATCTTTATTATAAAAACGAAAAAATAGTTGAAATTAAAACCCATCTTTTGGGCATGCATAACGTTTCAAATACTCTCGCTGCGATTTCAATTTCTCGTGAAGCAGGGCTTGAATGGAATTTTATTCAGATTGGTCTTCTGAAATTCCTTGGAGTAGGAAGAAGATTAGAAAAACTTTTCGATAAAAATGATTTCTTAGTAATAGATGATTATGGTCACCACCCAACAGAAGTTCGCGCAACTATAACGGCACTTAAAAATGTAGACAAACGATCACTCTGTGTTGTTTTTGAACCCCACCGCTACAGCCGAACTCAAAATTTCTGGAAAGAATTTCAGGAATGTTTTGAAGGGAGTGATGAATTATTTTTACTCCCAATATATGCCGCCAGTGAAAATCCAATCGAAGGTATATCTAGTGAGGCGTTAGTTTTGGCAATGAGGGCCAATGGTAAACAGGTCGTATTCTTACCTTCGCTTAAAGAAATGGGACCAGTTCTTAAAAGTCATCATCGTCCAGGGAAAATATTTTTAACCTTGGGCGCAGGCTCAATTTCAAAAAATATACGAGAAATGGTAAAAGAATTATGAAGTTAAAAGAGAAACTAAACTCTCTTAATGATGTTGAGTTCTTAGAAAATGAAAACCTAACTAGTTATACTACATTTAAATTGAATTCTGAGGGCGACCTATTAAAAATTAAAAGCATAGAAGCCTTACAAAAGACTCTATCTATTTTAAACGCTGAAAATAAATCATATTTAATTGTGGGCTGGGGTGCGAATCAGATTTTGCCGGCCAAATGTGAAGAATTCATAATTTATTTAGAACTACCTTTTGATTCACAAATTCTTCAATCTGTTAAAGATGAATATTTAATTCCTGCTTCATTAGGAATTAATTATCTAACAGCCCATGCAGTTAAATTTGGGCTTAAAGGCTGGGAAGTTTTCACGGGAATTCCAGCATCATTCGGTGGCGCTATATATATGAATGCAGGTACTAATTTAGGAGAAATCGGATCACTTGTAAAAAAAGTTCAACTGATAACTCCTGAAGGAAAACTGAGGGAGGAAGTAATCTCTAGCGAAAGTTTCTCGTACCGCAAAAATAATTTTGTGAAACCTGGAGAGGTTATTGTTTCAGCTGTCATTACACATCTGGGTCTAGATGAAACCATTCCGCAAAAAATCCGAGATTATTTAGAATACCGTAAGAAAACCCAACCGCTATCGACAAAAAATTGTGGGTGTGTTTTTAAAAATCCACTCAAAGAGTTACCGGCCGGAAAACTGATTGATCTACTCCAGCTTAAAGGAGTAGGAGTAGGTGATTTACGAATAAGCCCAAGGCACGGAAATTTTATGGAGAACTCTGGAAAGGCCTCTTGGGATCAATTCCAGTCGCTAGTTAATCTTATAAATTTTGAAATGGATCACTTCTACGGAATAGAGTTTGAATTGGAAGTAAAAATCCCTTATCATTAATTCATGTGGTCACTTCTTTTAGTATCAATCTTGAGCTTCACCATGCTAACTGCTTTTGCGGCGGTACCTGATTCATTTACTCAGAGAAATATTAACTACCGTACTTACATAGGCGAATGCCCTTCAAAATCTTCGGTTAGTTTCGCCATGCTTGTCATGCGTGAGTTTGAAAAAAATCACTCACTAAAAAACGTGAAAGAAAAAATAATAAACGAGAAGCTAGACGAAAAGCATTTCCTGTCTGATTACCGTATAAGCTACAACCCGATTACTAAAAAACTTAAAATTAATTTAGAGTGCCCACAACCTTTGGTGAAGGTACAAGTTTATAAGACTAATGGTGAAGAGCACTATTCGGCGATACTTGGTGATAATGGTAAAATGTATGATCCGGGTTATGAAAACCTTATGAAAGCCGAGAAAAAACTCACTGGTAACCTTCCTCTTTTGGCAATTTCGATGCAGCAATTAGAAGGCGATGCCCCTAGGGATTTAGCTAATTATATCAAGCTTATGGATCAGGTTATGCGTAACCAGGTTTCTGAAATAATAATGAATAAAACTAGCGAATTAACAATTGTTTTTGCTCTTGGTGGAAAGGCAACGAGTGTGTTCATGGGGGCAGATTTGTGGGAAGAAAAACTACCAAAACTTTCTAAAATTATTGGTTATGTTCAAAAAAACAAGCGTTACCCAAGTAGTATCAATCTGGTTAATTCTAAAAAGGTTGTTGTCAAGTTTTCGGACAATCTTTAGAATTAAATAGAGGCATGAAGCCTCAATATCGAGAAGGGAATCTCATGAGTACCAAAAGTGTAATTGTTGCTTTGGATATCGGAACCACTAAAGTGTGCACCCTTATCGCAAATAAAACTTCAAAAAATATTGAAATCCTGGGCGTTGGATCTCACCCTAGTAATGGCCTGAAAAAAGGCTCGGTGGTAAACATTGAAAAAACTGTTGAATCAATACGTGCATCAATACAAGAAGCTAAGCTCATGGCTGGAATCGAAGAACTTGAATCCGCGACTGTTGGTATTGCTGGTAATCACATTTACTGTTTTAATTCTTCTGGGGTTGTACCTGTCAAAAACAAAGAGATTACCCAGAGCGATGTTGACCGAGTAATTGAAGCAGCTAAAGCCGTTTTAATTCCTTCTGATCGTGAAATTCTTCACGTTATTCCACAAGAATTTAAAGTTGATAACACTGTAGGAATAAAAGATCCTGTCGGAATGTGTGGTTCGCGACTAGAAGTAAACGTCCACATAGTAACTGGTAAAACACCTCTCATTCATAATCTCATAAAGTGTGTTGAACAAGCCGGGTTGAGTGCAAATTCAATTATACTTCAGCCAATTGCTTCTTCTCGTTCAGTTCTCTCAATGGAAGAAAAAGAGCTCGGTGTTGTTCTTATAGATATTGGTGGTGGTACGACCGACATTGCTGTCTGGAAGGATGGAAGTCTTATTCATTCCGAAATTATTCCTTTAGGTGGAAACCATTTCACTAATGACCTCGCAGTCGCCTTAAAAATTCCTCACAACGAAGCTGAAAGAATCAAGTTATCGCACGGATCGGTGCTAAATCAGGTCCAGTTTAATGAAACATATCTAACCATTCAGGGACTATCTGGCACCAGAGCAAGAGAAGTCTCAATTGGCTATATAGCTGAAGTTTTAGGCGCCAGAGCAGAAGAATTGTTCAATGTGATCAAAGAAATGATCTTGGAAAAGAATTTGCAAGTAGAGGTCACTGGGGGCTTTGTGCTCACAGGTGGAGGATCTTTAATGCGTAACCTTCCAGAAATGGCAGAATATATTTTGGAAAAGCCAGTTAAGGTGGGATATCCACAAGCTTTCGGTGGAATGACTTCGGCCATGCAACATCCAAAATTTTCTACAGTACTTGGTCTTCTTCAAGAGTCTAGCAAGTTCTCTGAAGCCATGACTCGTGTTGAAAAAAAACAAGACGAATCAGATATGTTTGATAAACTAGGTAAATCTTTAAAAAACGTTTTCAAAGAGATTTTTTAATTTCGGAGGCTTTTATGTTCGATATCACTGACAACGCTAAATCATCAAATGGCGCTCGTATCAAAGTAATTGGTGTAGGCGGAGGCGGATGTAACGCTGTTAATACTATGATTCGTTCAGGTTTAACTGGTGTTGAGTACATTGTTGCTAATACTGATTCTCAAGCACTTAATGCAAATATGGCCGGAATTAAAATTCAATTGGGCGGAAATGTTACTAAAGGTTTAGGCGCTGGTGCTAACCCTGAAGTTGGACGTAAAGCCGCTATTGAAGATTATGAAAAACTTTCTGAAGCTCTTCAGGGAGCTGATATGGTTTTTATTACTGCTGGAATGGGCGGTGGAACAGGAACTGGCGCAGCCCCAGTAATTGCTAAATTGGCCCGCGAAATGGGAGCCTTAACAGTTGGTGTTGTAACAAAGCCATTTATGTTTGAGGGTAAAAAAAGATCACGTCAGGCCGAAGAAGGGATTCTAGACCTCGAGCAATCTGTAGATTCTTTGATTTGTATTCCGAATCAACGTCTTCTTCAGCTGGCCGGTGAAAACTTGTCTTTGGTAGATACTTTTAAAGCTGCTGATGAAGTCCTACTAAATGCAGTTCAGGGTATTTCTGATCTCATTAATAATACAGGTCTTATCAACGCTGACTTTGCGGACGTTTCAACTGTAATGACAAATAAAGGTCTTTCCTTAATGGGAACGGGCATGGCATCTGGTTCTGAACGTGCTCTTAAAGCAGCTAAACATGCGATTAGCTCACCACTTTTGGAAGATGTTTCCATTGATGGAGCGACTGGTATTATAATAAACATTACTGGTAGCTCATCACTTACAACTTTTGAAACAAATCAAGCCGTAACTTTAATTATGGAAGCAGCTGATGAAGATGCTGAAATTATTTTTGGAACTGTTATCGATGATTCAATGGGCGAAAATATAAAAGTGACAGTTATCGCAACTGGACTCAGAGTGTTGCGCAAAGAAACTAATAATTTTGCCAGTCGTACGGTTCCTGCGCCAGTATATGAAGCACCTGTTGCTGTTGCAGCTCCGGTAAATGTGAATCCTTCTAAAATAGAATCACGTTATGAAGCTCCGTTGCGTGCCAATGATTATGCCGCTAAATCAGAGATCACTTTTGATTTTGAAGAAACTAAAATTGTACCATTGGAAAATAAGCCAAAGATCAACTGGTCTGAAAAACTTCAGAATGCAGCTTCAAAATATGAATCTCAAAAGAATTTTGAAGCTCCTATAGTCAGACCAGCTGTCCAAGCAGCTCCAAAGCTAGAGACTCGCCCTGATTATTCGCACTTTGATAATTCAGCTCCACAAGAAACATCTAAAAATGAAAATAATTTACAGGCTTCTCAAAACCGTGAGAGTAGAATTAAGTCTATTGCTGAAAAATTGGGATTCTTTAATTTTGATGAAGATGAATTTGATACTCCATCATTCATGAAGAAAAACGAAAAAAATCACGATTCACAAGTTTAAAAAAAAGCCCTCGTAAGAGGGCTTTTTTTAAACTTTGTTTTTAATTTTTTCTCTAATTGTTTGAATTGATTCTTTTTGAGCAAATAATACGAGATATGTTTCGATATAATCTTGGTCCACATTGATTTTATAATGAGTTTCTACGTAAGTGGGAAGGTCATCATTCTCAAAAATTTCCTTTTTAACATCATAAAGCCTCACACCTTGTTCTGGGTCATGTGTGGAAGTTTTTATAGTTATCACTTCTTCCCAGTCAAATCTCATAATAAGGGGCAGATGCTCCTTACAAAAGTGCAGGCTCTTAAATGGTTTGATACATGATCGGCAGTAAATCTTGTCACAAATTGCGCACATAGTTTCACCGGGTTCTTCCGTATGGTTTGGACAAAAAAGATGTGCTCTTTTTGGCTTAACTTTTTCCATGCCCTTAATTCGCTCAATTATTTCAGGATGGAATTCAGATTTTGAAATATCTGGGTGTAGGGCATCGTCAGTTTTAGAAATCGCAGGATTAGTGAAAGATTTATCTTTGCCGAACAGTTTAAAAATAAGAAGAGTGAGAATCCCAACAATAACGACGAGAAGGAAAAGGGTAACTATAATCAAAATTAATGTGGTTTGTTCCATTTGTTCCATTGTAGTTCAACTAGTAGAAACTTCAATATGTCACTCAGGTTTCCGTGCGAAAAAGTATAGTAATTAGTACTAATGCAAATGAACTTCAGTTACAGGCTTATAGCCAAGAAGATGGTTGTAAAACTGACGGGTTGAAATTTTTAACTGGTCTTTAAAATAGGCTTCATCACGGTTTGCAAGGTCTGATTGAATTTGCTTAAGAAGCCTTTTTTTAAGCGGTTCCATGTGTTCTTGTGCCATACGAGGTAGACCGACTGTAGAAACTTCCATGTGGCCAACAGTTCTATGGTAACTGACAAAAACAGCTCCCTGTGTTGCCAATTTACGTCGCTGTGAAATCTGAGTTTTTTCAATTTCAATATTCTTGCCATGAATAAGCCTTGGCTCTTTTACTTCATGGTCTTCAACTTTAATCGTGCCTTCACCTAACACAACTTCTTGGTAGTTATGAATGACGTGTGCTGAAATCTTAGGGAAATCTTTTCTTATGAATTCAGCATGCTTTCTTAACATGTAGCTTTCACCATGAATTGGAAAATAAAAATTTGGTTCAAAATTATTCAAGAGAAGTCTCAGATCTTCTTTACCGGGATGTCCGGAAGCATGAATTAAATAATCATGGGCCGTAACAATCTCAACACCAAACTGAGTTAGCTTATTATAAATACGAAATAGCTTCTTTTCATTTCCTGGAATAACTTTAGAACTGAAAATAATGACATCACCAGGCGTCGGTTTAAAGCTGCCATCTTCCCCAAAACTGAAACGTCTCAAAGCACTTAAGAAATCGCCCTGACAACCAGACAGGAAAATGAGCATCTTACCAGATTGTCCCTTTACCTGGTCGGCTAGAAAAAGCTCATCGGCCCCTATTTCGGTTTGCCCTGATTCCCGAGCTGCCTCCATGTATGTCCAGAGAGAACGCCCCATCACAACAATTTTTCGTCCCGAATTTTTTGCCATTTTAGCGATGGTATTCATCCTATGAACGTTAGATGCAAACAAGGTAATGAATAAACGCTTTTCGGGCCTATTTAATAAATATTCTAGATCAGCATGCAATTCATTTTCGGAGGTCGTTTTTCCGTCGTACATAACATTTGTGCTGTCAATAAAGTATGCCGTTTGAACACACTCAGAAAGTTTTTGCTTTATCGTTTTGAAGTCAATTGGAAGTTCATGCTTTGAAGCAAGGTCAACTTTAAAATCAGAAATATAAAGCGCACCCCATTTACGATCTTTGCTACGAATGATCATTCCACTTGTCTCAGGAATCGAATGATTTACGTGAACGGGGGTAATATCGATATTCCTAAATGCTAATTCCTGCCCGGGTTGATACACTTGATAATTCATGCTGATTTTATGTTCTTCAAGCTTTTTTTGAATCAGATGCAAGGTAAATGGAGTAACCCAAACGGTTAAATCAGGAAATGCTTTTAATAAGTGCCCTAGAGCTCCAATGTGATCTTCGTGTCCGTGGGTAATAATGATATTTTTTGCTCGAGAAGGATCAACTAGTGAAAAATCGGGAATAAGATAATTGATATCGAAAGAATCTTCATACGGAAAAAGCATTCCACAATCAATGATAACATCCTCATCAATTGAACGAATCATTGTCATGTTAGAGCCAATTTCTTCGACTCCACCTATGGGCAAAACTGAAAAGTATTTATTTTTCAACTACGTTGCCTCGTGTGCTTTTTTCTCAAAAGATGTGAATAACATTTCTTTAATCCTAGCAGACAAAATAAGTGAGGCGACATCGGTTTCTTCGCCAACTGTGAAATCAGCATACTGACGTTGAGGGTCAAGATACTTTAAATACATGGGTCTTACTGTATCATAGTATTGAGCAATGACGGATTCAAGTGACCTGCCCCGTTCTTTAACGTCTCTGTGTAGACGTCGGGTAAACCGAATATCTGAATCTACATGGAGGTAGCATTTAATATCCAAGAGATCGCGAATTTCTTGATCGTAAAGAGCAAAAATACCTTCGAATAAAACAACTTTGCAAGGTCCAACAGATTCATATTCTTCGGTACGGCTTGAATTCTTAAAGTCATAGATAGGGCATTTTATTGAACCACCATTTTTAAGGTCGGTTAGATGCTGGCGCAGAAGATCCCAGTCAAATGCATTGGGATGATCAAAATTGGCCTTGCCGCTTGATGTATAATTTGTTTTGGGCTGAGAAGGCAGGTAGTAAGAATCCATATGAAGCATTGAAGAATCAAGGTTAGTGATACCTTTCATGACCTTTTTTGCAAAAGTTGTTTTACCCGAACCCGAGCCGCCGGCGATGCCAATTAGAAAAATTTTTCCCATACGGATTCGTTTTCTAACAAAAAAAGAACCTTAAGACTAAGAAAACCTCACCTTATGTAAAATTTTTATCCTCACAAAAGCTTTTTCATGAGCTATAAAGCAGGGCAATTAAAGGATATTTATGGATAAGTTCTGGGTCGTTACGCTCTTTCATTTTCAACCTACTGATAATGAAAGGACTAATTTAGAAGGCATAGCAATAAATGAGTGCAGTTCATTAGGAATTGAGGAGTTCTCATTAAGTGAGGCCGAGGTCGACGCTATCCTTGGTGAGCGTGCTTATTCCGGTGGAGATATTCCTGAGACAGTACTAGATGAAGTTGAAAGTACTGTTTTAGGGCGTCCTGCTAATTATCGATTTTTCTTTGGAACTGCAGATAATGCACAAAAATTTAAAATTCATTGTCAAAAACAAGTTTTGGCCGAAGTTCAGGTTGAAGAACACGAATCACAAGACTGGAATGCTGAGTGGAAGAAACACTATGCTCCCATTTTAGTGAACGATTCTTTTGAGATTATTCCTTCATGGATGACTGATTATAAATCTAAAACTAAGCAGAATATTTATATTTATCCAGGGATGGGATTCGGTACGGGAAGTCATGAAACGACTTTTTTATGTTTAAAGCTTTTAACTGAAGAAGTTAATTTCTCATTGAATAGTGTTTTAGATTTCGGATCTGGCTCAGGAATTTTAGGTTTAGCCACTTTTAAGTTATACCCAGAAGCTCAAGTAGATTTTTATGATATTGATCCAGAGGCGAATAAAAACTGTTATCAAAATGCGGAAATAAATAAATTAGAAAAATATGCTTTCCGTTTATTGCTTCCAGAAGTGAGAGAAAAATTAAAGCCTCAGTATGACTTAGTCTTTGCGAATATTTTAGAAAGCATTTTAATGTTGGAAAAAGATTATTTGGTCAATGCCACTCGACCAAATGGGGGCTTGATCTTGTCTGGTTTATTAAGACCACAGGTTTCAGGTATTATTCAAGCTTATACTGCCAAAGGCATGACTCTTAAGCGGCAGCTTGAGAAAGGCGATTGGGCTGCACTTTATTTTACTAAAGGACCCGCATGAGGGCCATCTTTCAGAAGCATTTAATTCTGAACGAGAGCTATGAACTAAAAGGTGATGCCGCTCATCACTTAATAAATGTTCTGCGAGTAGAGTTGAATGATGAGATTCTTTTATTAAATGGCGCAGGACTAACTATTAAAACTAAGATCAGCTCACTTACCAAACGGGAAGTTACCCTGGTCTTAATTGAATCTGCTCAAGTTACACGAAGCTATTTATTGGATCTAGCAATTGGGATACCCAAAAAAGAAGCTCTTGAATTATCTTTAAAGCAAGCCGTGGAGCTAGGCTTTAGTAAGATCTACCTTGTACGTGGTGAATATTCACAAACTCGCCTGCCAGAACCTGAGCGCTTAGATAGCTTGCTCATTAGCGCTCTTGAACAGTCGAACGCGGCTTATTTGCCAGAAATCATTCAAGCAAATTGGGATGAAATTCCAGTATCAAGATATAGTGAAATAATTATGATGGACTCCCAAAATAAGACTCAAGATATAAAACTTGGTAAAGGATCAGGGTCAAGGCTTCTGATTGTTGGGCCTGAAGGTGGATTTTCACCTATGGAATCTGAGCTTTTGCATAAAATACCAAAAATTTGGATTCTTAATTTACCAACACCCATTTTAAGGACACCAACCGCAGTATCGGTAGGTGCCGGAATTCTTCTCAGGTCATTGCTGGATTAAAATTTGTATGCCAATCTTAAAGAAAGAATGAAAAGGATAAAATCATGAATTTAGAGTCAAATTCTTCAAAAAAGCCTGCAGTGATCGTGGCAACCGATGATTTTGATTTTGATTTCAAACCAATTAATTCTGGTCTTGGTTTTCACAATAGTAAAACGACTGAAGTTAAGCCTGTTTTTAGTGAGTCTCAAACACTAAGCATTAATTCTATTTCAACGCCTACGCCCTCACCAAGAGTAATGCCTCGCAAAGAAAATCAAATATACCAAAATGAGCTTTCTGCTTTTTACGGACGTGAAACACAAACACACGCTCCGGTTGCAAATTTAAGAGCGGAACGAGTTGTTAGACGGGCAACAAAATCGCAAAGAGTACTCGCATACGGCTTGGATTTAGGTCTTGTATTATCTAGTGTCTCTGTTGTTTTAACTATTATGTCCCGACTAATTGAAAAAGACTTAATCGAAATTTGGTCGACTTACCCGAATCAAATTACTCCGCTTGTGTTGGTCCTGTTCGCGGGATTTTATCTAATGTATTTTTCAATATTTGAAAAAACATCTCAATCCACACTAGGGAAAAATCTTTTAGGTATTACCGTTGTTGATCTAGATAATAAATCTCAGTCATTCACCTTGCTTATGTTTCGTTCTTTTGTGTCGTTAATGAATTTTGTTAGTTTGGGACTTTTTTCTTATTTTGATTTGCAAAATAAAGTTTCAAATACAAAAGTGATAAGGGTTGATTAATGTTCTCTAAGGGACTAGAAAATTTTCTTTCTGAAAATAAAAACAAAAAAATAGTTTTTACCAACGGTTGCTTCGATATAATTCATAAAGGCCACGTTGCCTATTTATCTGAGGCAAAAAACCTGGGCGATTTACTTGTTATAGGCCTTAATTCTGATGCTAGTGTAAAACGCCTTAAAGGACCAGAGCGTCCTATTAACAATGAGCTTGATCGTCAGTATGTGATGTCTCAGCTTAAGCCAGTTGATTTTGTTGAAATCTTTACTGAGGACACCCCTCTCAATCTAATCTTAGAGGTAAAACCCCAAGTCTTAGTTAAAGGCGGTGACTGGGAAATTGATCAGATTGTAGGTGGAAAAGAGGTTATACAGTCTGGCGGTGAAGTTTATTCATTAAACTTTATTGACGGCTATTCTACGACTGCACTTATTAATAAAATTCAAGCTACGTGATTTTTTCTTTTTCTAACTCTTCTATTCAAAAAATAAATATCGAAATAAATCAAACGGATATTTTTTGTTTTTTTTATTTGGAAAATGCAATTTTTGTCCCAGAGAAACTCCTTTTGCAGGCAGTTGTTGCCTCTTTAAAAATGAAGAAGAATGTTCTTATTCTTGAAGAGCATTTTGGGGATATTTCAGCTCTCGATACATCAAAAAGATGGCAAGCTGAGGGCGAATTCCTGTGGCTGGCCCCTCGTTCACTCAGTGTCCTTTTAGAGGCACGTCATGAAATATCAGATAGTTATAAATGCATGAAGAATTACCTTTTTAGTCGCAAGTAGCTGTTATTTTATAAATTTTTTAACTTTTTTTATTTTAAACCCACAATAGGCTAAATAATTACCCGAGTCTTTCGATAAGGAATTAGGTTGACTGGCTTAGTCAACTATACTTAACCGAAACACCGGTTCTTATTAAGGAGTACGTAGATGGGATTAAGAATCAACACGAACATCGCCTCGCAAGAGGTGCAAAAAAACCTGAGGGCTTCATCGCTCCAGACCGAGTCAGAGTTCTCCAAACTATCATCAGGTAAGCGGATTACAAAATCTGCTGATGATGCAGCTGGTTTGGCGATCGCCAAAAAACTTGAGGCTGAAACGCGCGGTCTGCGTATGGCATCAAGAAATGCTAACGATGCAATCTCGTTAGTGCAAGTTGCAGAAGGTGGTCTGAATGAAACTCAGAACATTCTAACGCGCTTGCGGGAACTTTCCATTCAGGCAGGCTCAGATACGGTAGGAGATGTCGAGCGCGGCTATCTATCGCTAGAGTACGAACAACTTGTTCAGGAAGCCGACCGTATTTCTAAGACAACAAACTTTAACGGAAGATCACTTCTACAAGGTGAAGGTGCAGTTCTCCAGTTCCAAGTTGGATCTCAGGGAAATGAACATAACCGAATAGAATATGATGCTGGTGTTGCAGATGCTTCATCAGAAAACTTAGGGATAGGTGGTTCCAATTTAAGAGATAAATCAAGTGCTATCGATAACCTGAGTAGTATTGATGTTGCCATTGAAAAAGTGAGTGGGTTTCGGGCAACTTTTGGTGCGGTTCAATCAAGACTACAGACAAGTATCAATACCCTTGACGTGTCAGTGGTAAATCAAGAATCGGCACGTTCACGAATTGAGGATGTTGACGTGGCAGATTCTACTGCTAAGTTAGCTTCTTCACAGATAAAAAGTGCAGCAGGTACTGCATCCTTAGCACAGGCGAATCAACTTGGATCAGCTGCGCTAAGATTGATCGGATAAATAAGGACCACTTCGGTGTTAGTTTAGTTATCTAAGCCTAAAGCCTCTCGGATGCAAATCCGGGAGGCTCGTTTGGAGAAAATATTTTTGAATAATGATAATAATCTTAAAAAAATCGAAGATGAATCTATTATCCATTGCCTCGTATCAGGAGCGAAACAATCCGAACTAGAAGTTTTTATTTGGCGACTACTAGGTGGATCTAAACACTTAGCAAGTGTTAGGATTGAATCCATTAGAAAACAGAAAAAGCAATTTTGTATTATCCCGATCCCTGGTCATGAAAACCAAGTCCAGGAATTAATGATTGGACAAAGCTACATTGATATTTATGTCCCGGAATCTGCACTTCTAATGAGATGTAATATTAACCATACAGATGCTCCAATCAGATATTATTTAGAAATCCCTGCTTTTGTTGCCCAAGTAGAAAGAAGAAAAAGCTTTCGGATTAATGTTTATGATTCAGAAGATGTCAAAATTAATTTTGGTAAATCAGTTTCAGTTCCTCGTGCAATGACCCAGCAATTTGGGAAGAGTTGTTTTGATATTTCAACAGGCGGTTTTTCCTTTTTAGTATCTCGAATGGAATCCAAATTCTTTCAGATAAATGACCCAATTAGAATGCTTGAAATCAAGATAAGTGATTGGTCAACTATAGTGAATGTTGAAATTGCTCTTATCAAAGAAGTTGAGCCCGATGAGTACAACGGTCTAACTTATAAAGTATGGAGAATTTGTTGCCGATTCTCCCTGATCGACCAAATAAGTAAAAAGTATCTTGAAAAGTATATTTTTGAGAGGATTAAAGATGAGCTGCATGCTATAAGTGTTTAGATGAAGATAGTTGCAATTTCTGATGTCCACGTTAAAACTCCACATGATGATGCTGATCGTGTTCTTTGTAATTTTTTAACAAATCCTACTGTTACTACATCAGATTACGTTTTGCTTTTAGGTGATATCTTTGACTTGATGTGTGGACCACATAAAGAATACCTTGAAAAATTTGGTCACATCTTTGATCTAATCGATAATTTAATTAAGAAAGGAAAAAAAGTTTTGTTCTTTGAGGGTAACCATGATGTTCATTTAGCTAAATTATTTAAATTACGGTGGCCTAATGGGGAATTAAAAATTAGTCAACTTCCAGTGGTGGAAAATATTGATGGAAAAACTTATTATTTATCACATGGTGATGAGCATGAAGTAGAAAATATTGCTTACCAACGTTATAAGTCATTTATTCTTTCCCCGCCCTTGAAGTTTATTGCAAATTACATGATGCCATATAGTGTCTTAGTATTATTGGGTGAAAGTGCTTCAAAAAATTCACGTAAAAGAGGATCCAAAACTTACAATCAAGATTTAGTTAAACAAAGTTTTCGTGACGGAGTTCTAAAAACAACATCAGGAAAATATAATTTCATTTTAGGTGGCCACAGCCATGTAAAAGATGTTTTTCATATGAATGAAAATTCAACCTACATAAATAATGGATATGCCTTAAAGTCGAAAACATTCCTACTCATTGAAGATCATCAGATATCATTTCCTGAATTAACATAATTGGGCCATTGCCCGAACTTCTTTTAAAACCATCTTTCCAACAATCTCCTTAATGGATGATTCAGTCCTGGATGATTTTGCAGAACCTTGAATATCTTTTTGAACTAAAATTAGGACTTCAGCAAATTGAGCAATCTGAGGTAAATGGGTAATAGCAATCACTTGACCATTGATAGCAACCTGACAAAGAGCTTTACCAATGCAATTGGCAGTTTCACCGCCGATTCCTGTATCTATTTCATCAAAAAGAAAAATACTGATTGAGTCATAAGTTGAGAGTATTTGCCTAACGGCCAAAAGAATTCGCGAAAGTTCCCCTCCTGAAGCAATATCTTTTACTTTGAAAAATCCTTCACCAGGATTTGTTTCTGCCACAAAAACTGCCCGCGTAACGCCGTAATCATTGAAATCCTGAAGTTCTTCAACGAGAAGTCTAATTGTGGCACCTGTCATTTTTAAGTTCTGGACTCTTGTCGTTAGTTCTTTAGATAGAGTTATAGCGTGCTGAGACCGTTTCTTATGCAGTGACTGAGACTGAAAGGTTAGATCAGTCCTGAGGTTTGAAATTTGTACTTTAATATCTTCCATATTAAAGTCGAGAGACTGAAGTTGGTCCCTTTCTATTAAAAAATCAACTTGTGTTTGAATAATAGTTTCAGAGCTACCACCAAATTTTTTCTTTAACTTTTGGTAGCTATCTAGTCGTTCTATAACTCCTTCGAGTTCCTGTGGATCCAAATCAAAATTAAATTTTTTATCAATATTATCAACAAGAAGATGAAGTTTATCATCGATTTCAGAGGCTTCTGCGATTTGAGATTCATAAAAATCCTTGTTTTTGATAAGGACTGAGCTAAGCTTTTTCATTTCAGAAAGGAGACCAGGGTGACCCTCGTCTCCTTCGAAAATGTCCTTAAGTTGAAAAGAAATCTTTTGAATCTTTTCAATATTTGCCAAAAGGTTTTTCTTCTTGAGAAGGTCTTCTTCGTCCTGGGAGGATGGATTAAGCTTTTCAATCTCTTGAAGCTGGAAATTTAAATAATCTAATCGTTGTTCTCTATGCATTTTTGAAAGATTTAGCTCTGATAAGCGGGCCTGGAGGTCTTTGTATAAAGATAGCGTCTTCTGATATTTTACCAAATCAGTTGATAACTTTCCGTAATGGTCTAAAAGATGAAGTTGATAGCTTTCTGATAACAATTTTTGGTTTTCGAATTGACCAACAAGATCAATGTATCTTTTTGAAAAGGTAGCAAGAAATGTTACTGAACAGGAAAGATGATTTATATATGTCTTAGTCGTTCCATTTTTATATATCAGGCGCTTAATAATAAGCTCTTTACCTTGAATGGGATAACCTTCTACCTCTAAAAAAGCGGCAACTCCTTGATCTTCACATTGAAACGATGCTTCTATCAGAGAGTAGTCTGTATCCTTTCTAACAACTTTCTTGTCGGCCCTAGAGCCTAAAATAAGCTGAAGCGCATCTAGGACTAAACTTTTACCAGATCCAGTTTCACCAATAATGGCATTAAAACCCGGCCTAAAGTGAATAGACTGGTTTTTGAAAGTAGCAAAATTTTGAATAATCAGTTTTCTTAAATAGAAATTAGTTTCCATAAATATCCTCACTACCATCTTATTATTACGGATAATTTACGGAAGTCAAGATAAAGCGTATCTTTTACGTATTATTCCTTTTTCGAAAAAATGAACTTTTCTCTTATGGTCTCGAAGTAGCCACGGTCTGGGTTTTTGATGAGAAGGACTTTTTTGAGCTTGCTTGAATTGATCATGACTGTATCTTGTTCATCGATATTAAGGGCGACCTGACCATCTAGAGTCAAGGTCACGGAATGGTGTGGGGGCAATATTTTAAGACACATCTCGGCCGAATCTGGTACCACAAAAGGGCGGTGTATTAACGAATGGGGGCAAATTGGTGTTACGACAAAGGCTTTTACATCCGGATGAACAATTGGTCCACCAGCTGCCATTGAATAGGCCGTTGAGCCCAGAGGTGTGGAGATAATAATCCCATCACCCGATATATTATAGACATGCTCATTACCTAGCTCTAAGCGAAGGTTAATCATCCGAGCGATATCATTTTTTGCTAAGACAGCATCATTTAAAAAATAATCTCTGTAATGAATTTTATTTTTTCTTGATACTGAAACATGGAATAATGACTTAGTGGTTACTTCATATTTCCCATCAAGAATATTGCCTAATCGATCAAAATATTCATTTTTATTAAATTCAGTAATGAACCCTAATCGGCCTAGGTTGACACCCAGAACTGGTATTTTTGAATTAATTCTACGACAAACACCAATGAGGGTTCCATCTCCTCCAAGTGATAGCATAATATGAACTTTTTCATGAAATGCCTTAGTGTTCCAAAATTCAAGATGATCTGTATTTTTGCTTCGAAAAAATTTTATAACTCGTTCTTTGTCTTCTTCGCGGAATACAACAGTACGCTTTCTTCTGATTAACCAAGAACATAAATTTGGAAGAATATTATAGAATTCGGGAGTCGTATTTGGCTTAAGAGTTATTGCTACAATATTTAGAGAAGCTTGCTTCATATTTACTCCGTCATTATTCTTAAAGCTTCGTCGAGATTATCAAAGGGCTTATTTAACAGTTTACACTGATATGAGTTTGCGCGGGAAAGAACTTGCGGGGAATTATAGGCTGTCATTATGACGAACTTTTGTCCAATTTGTTCAAGAGTATAGCGTTGCTTAGACTCTTCGATTACATCAAATCCAGATATGTCCTGGAGCATCAGATCACAAATAATGCGGTCATAGTTGTGGGCCAAGATTAGGTCAATGGCAATTTTACCACTGGCGGATACATCAACCTTAAGACCCTTTCTTTCGAAAAGTTTCTTGAGCGATTGTTGAATCAATATTTCATCTTCAATAATAAGAATGTGTTTCATGTAATTGGTAGAATCACCCTAAAACAGGCGCCTTTTTTGTATTGATTTGGAATATATTCAAGATTGCCACCCATTTTTAAAGCTAGGTTTCGCGATAAAACAAGCCCTAGCCCTGTTCCTTGGGACTTTGTTGTGAAGAATGGTTTAAAAAGATTTACGATTTTATCATCTTGAATGCCAAGGCCATTATCAGAAATATCAATGTGCACATTTGATTCATTAATTGAAACTTGTATGGTCAATTCACCACGTTCAGATTGTGAGCGCATTGCTTGGGCAGCATTAACAATTAAATTAAAAAAAACTTGAACAACAAAGATAAGTGGAACGTTGAGCTGAATATTTTCTGTACCAACAGCATAAGAAATCTTTTTGGAAATTTCTCTGATTTCGCTTTTTGCTAAAACAAGTGATTCATTAATCATTTTATTTAGAAAAACTGGCTCGTTTCCTGGTTGGATTTGATATAAGTTGGAGAAGTTTTCTATGATTGACTGGCATCGGTCCACATTCTTTTCAATCTCACGCATTATGTCTTTATCATCTGCTGGAACTTCGATTGTCGTGAAAATCTGTGAACCAAGTTTTAAGCCAAAAAGAGGATTACTTAGTTCATGCCTTAATGTGTTTAAGAGCTCACCGAGCAAGGATATCCTTTGAAAGTGAAATAAATCAAAAGCGTAATGACGGAGTTCATCGCTATCGTAAAGATCTAAGCTAAATGCACCTTTAATTTTTTTATTAAAAAAAATATCTTGATCCTGCAGTTCATTTCTATAAAGATCGTTCATAAATGAAGAACCGGACTGCCCGTCTCTGATCCTTAATGGCAGCGGGAAATCTTTCAGGCAAATTCGAAGTTCAGAGATATTTTTATCTGAGAACTCTTGATCAATTAATCTTTCAAAATGAGGCTGTAGTAAATCGATGCAAGTTTCAAATAATTCAATTTCCTCGTTACTGTAGTTTAAAAAATCATGACGAGAGACAATTGCAATTAAACTATATTTTTTACTAGTGACTTCTTTAGAAAGAAAGTTCCCATTAAATGGTAAATTAACTTTTGGGAAAGATTCAGTTGAAAAAGATTTTATTTTTGATTTTCGTATAGAATTAAAGAACATATTAAAGTCTTTAACGCCCACGAGAGAATGAACATGCTCGTTTCTCCACATTGTTCCCATAAGTTCGGCTTTGGTCTGACCTTTAAGATGTAATATTATTAGAGAAGTTTGAAAGTTTTTTAAAAAAGGAACTTCAAGGATTTTTTCAACCAGACCCTTTAAGGTGTGGGATTCCGTAGATATGATATTAACTTTCTTAATTATTTCATCCCAGAGGTCTTTTACGTTTTCCCCTGGAGTCATCGAAACATTCGAGAAAATTTTCTTTTCAATCGCCTGTGTTGATTTAATGAATGATTGAAAAGTGTCCACTGGGTAAACAAGAGTCTGTGAATACGATTTAAAACTCTGAAGTAGACTTATTATATTCTTAATATAATAAGGAAAATCGCAAAACTCCCCATCGGGAAATTGCGCCCAAAGCCGTGAATTTTTTTTCAACAAATTGAATTGGGCTTCGCTAGGCAAAACACAGCAAAATACGTCTGGATCAATACTTAATGTGGGAAGATCAACGAGAATCTGCGGATCTATATGAATCGCTAGAAGTTTAGTTGGCGCTTGATTAGGGGAATTATATCTATTTTCCACTGAGTTAAATTATCTTTTAATTCATACTTAATCAAATCTTCCAGCACAACGGAGTCATGTTTTTGCTGGGCCTGATTAATGCCTTTAAGGACAAATAAGAGATGAATATGTGACTGTTTTATTTCTGGTACATTAATTTTCTTTTTCGTAACAAGAATTTTCGAAAGCAAAGTGGTTAATTCGACGAATTTGGTAATATCGGCCGACATACTAGATAATTGAAGGTTTCTAAAATACTCTTTATCACTTGAAAAGCTTTCAATATAATTTATTTGCTGAATAATATCGTTCAAAAGATCCTGGCCGATAACAATTGTATCAGTCAAAATGACATCAAATTCTTTGAAGGCTTCAACAGTCATCCCTGACATGATTTCTTCCTTGATACTTAAATGGTAACTTCGTTTTTACGCAATGTCACAGTAAATAATTCTAACATCGCCTTCAAGGCCTGCTGCTCTTCCGCATATGTTAAGAAGCTATGCTGAGACTGATCTAGTAAAGTTTTACCTGCATTTTGTCCTCTACGAATTCGATAGAAATCCAGAATCGGTCTTAAAAAAGAATTAGATTGAGAGATTTTGTCAGTTATTACTTCCATCTCTTGCAAATTTTTTATGTGGCCCTGAATTTTATTATTATCTGCCGAAATTGATTTTGCTTCTTGGTATATTGTATCTACAGAGCTCATAACGTAGTCATATAAGCGAACGAGCTTATTTAAAACTTCCACCTGGTTTTTTAGAAGTTGAATTTGACCTGACTGACAGCTAATTATTTCCAGATTTATATCAAAAAGATTTAAAAGATAATTCCAGAGAATTACATGTGCTTGGTAAAATGGATAATTATCATCGCTGGAGTTGAGGCTCTTTAAAAAGCTCCCAAAAAGATTTTCTTCATCAATTTGATAAACTGCATATGGAAAGTTAAGGGGAATATCTTTATTCTGAATTTCGTTAGTTATAAATGGCAGAAGTTTTTCGGAATTAATATGTGTATTTTTTGAACTTACAACATAATGACCTTCGTCATGTGGAATAAGGTTAAATCCTTGAAATTGACTGCAAAGGAAAATCCCTGTTGCCCCGCCATTGCAAATTTTCAAGGACTCAAAATTGGCCGGACCAATGTATAAAACTTGGGATAGATTAGAAACCGGATCAATTTCAGATATGTCTCTTATTTTTATATGAGGGTAGTGCAAATTTATTAGTGTGATGAGATTTTCTTGTTCGTTGGCTAAAAAAAAACTAGTATTACATAGACCAATAACAACTTGTTGATAATTTTTATGATTTTTTTTCGGTCTAAATATTTTCTTAATTCCCAGAATATTTTTGTAAATATCCTGCATATGAAAAGTTAGAAATGGTGCTCGTGCCTTAAGTGTCAATAAATATGAGGACCAAGCGTCAGGTACAATTAATTGACTGCTCTCTTCGTAGGGGCCAAGCTTTTGTTTTGATTTAATTAGGTTATGAATTGGCCAAGTATTTTCTTCCATTGAGAAGTTAACACTAATATCAAACTCTTTATCGACGACATCTGATATTTGGGTTGTAATGCCATTTATAATTGGTTTAGAACCATCTTGGATTTGTGCTAGCGATTTAGGATTGGCAAGAAGAGTTATTTCAAAATCTTTCAGTGAATCACGGTGACGTTCCAGCATTGTTAGTGTTTCAAATAGAAAATAAGCTTCATCCATTTGGATGATGATTAGTTTCTTCACACTTACTTCACATCAGATAGGTTGTAGCCCTTAACATTTTCTTTTTGCTTGTAAGTTTGTTCGATTTCTTTTTTAACTTCTTCCCTATGACCCTGGAGTTTCGTTAAAAGTTTTACATCTAGATTTTTAATGTATTCTATTTTTCTATTCAGTTCGTTTCGTGAATCAATAGATATTGCTTCCCAATCAATTTTTTGTGAAATCTGGTCCAATACCGAAAGAAGGCGTTCTCTATTTTGTGTAAAATCTTCAAGTTTGTTAGTCTCGCTATAATCAGACTCTAACATTGACTCAGTCATAGTCACGGCCTTCATGATAAATTCATCAAAAAGGCTAATCATTTTATCCATTATGCACTCTTAGTGTTGGTCGATTGAGTTTTTATCTGCTTAATGGCTTCTGTCCATCCATCATAAAGTGTGTTGAGAACCCTTAAACATCCTTCAAGATGAGTTTTATCAATCTTGATATTTGCCTGTGTGCTCGAATAAAGAATGTAGTCATAGAGTGATGCTAATTCTTTAGCAACATCTCCACCGACTTCGAAGTCCAGGCTATTTGAAAGCTCAACGATTATATCTTGCATCTTGCCGATATATTCGCCTTTTTTAGCGATATTTTTATTCTCGATAGCTTCAATACCTTTTTTACAATTTTTAATTGCTGCCTGATAAAGCATCAGAAGGATTTGCTCCTTACTAGCAGTTTCAACAGATGTTTTTTTGTAAGCGCCTAAACCATAACTCATAAGATCCTCCTTCTATATCACCATTATTCTACCCTAATTGTTGAACAGGATTCATTGGCCCTGCTAAACCGGCAAGTCCTGCCCCCTGACCTCTGATTTTAGACATTGTCTCTTCTAGTCTGGCAAATTTGGCTTTTAATATTTCTTCTTTTGACGCGAGCATTCTTTGTCTTGTAACGATCTGTCGGTCAATATTTACAATCTGGCTTTGTAGTCCAGATTTTCTAGTTTGAAGGGCACCACTTGGTGTATTCAATAATGTTTTAGCTGTATCTTCTAAAAGATCTATAAAACCATTACTTTTACCTTTTTCAACTGAATACATCCCAGTTAAAGTTTGAGCTACGGCTTTATAATCTTTCGAAATGGCAGCTTCAAATTTAGGTGAATCAAATTTTAATAAACCGCTCCTCTCAAATGTTATCCCAAAATCACCAACACGGTGAGGACCACTTTCTGTCATGATAGGAGTAAAAACAGCAGCTCTTACTTTACTTTCAATTGTCGTCAGAGTGAGATCACCACCGAGACTTCGAGAAGTATCAGTTTTTTCGTCAAGCGTATTTTGATCCTTAATAAATTTAAGTACGTTGTTAATATTATCAACAAGACCGGTAATCTTAACTCCGATTTTCTCTACGTCTTCAGTAATATCAATATTAATTTCTTCGCCAATTTTTGCTTTTTTTAGATCAATCGTCACTCCGGGAATAAGATCTGTTACCTTATTGGTTGGGATCTCTATCTCAAAACCATCAAGTTTTACCTTGGCATCTTGCGAAGGCTTTTCTTGGTCAAAGTATAAATCGACCTCTCCATCTACGAGGTAAAGGTAAGGGAATTCAGCATTGTTTCCATCACCGGTTTCTTGCATGGCAATCATGATTCGATAAGGCTCATCTTCACCTTTGCCATCGTTAACGACAGTGGCTTTAAGGCCAAGGTTAGTATCTGCGTTTATAAGTTTTGCAATGCCGGTCAGGTTTGCATTTTCTTCATCGACATAAATTTCTTTGGTTTCGCCGTTGGGAAGAACGGCTTTTATGTAGCCTACCCCAAGATAGGTTTTATCTTTGTCTTCTACGCCATTACTAATTGCTGAAGACTTACTGGCAAGTTGTATAACTTCTAGATTATATTTTCCTGGGTCTGCTACGTTCTTATCGGCCGATACCGCGATATTTGGATTATCACCCGTATTAACCTTCATTTCACGTAAACTACGAGCACCCTTATTCTTAAGAATCTCACCGCGCATACTTTCGACGAGTGTAATTAGCTGACCAACGAGAGCTTTCTTGTCTTCGATTTTACCCTTGCGAGCTTCCATTTGTTTTAAAGGAATTTTCTCTGCCTCAACAATCTGTTGAACAATGTCTTTGGGTAGTCCTGAATTGATAGAACCAAAGGAAATCCCCAATTCTTTCCTCCATGAAACAGCTTGGGATAATCAGGCATCATGCCTTCAATCACACTTTAATGTAGCATGGGACATAGTTGATGCAAGTGGGAAGAAAGTGAGCTACGATTTAAAGTAAATGGGAGATAGTTGAACAGTCTATCCCCCATTTTGAGAATTAGGTCTAAGGTTTGGACTAACATAATAGTCCACTATTCTGATCGGATATTATGAAAAATACTTTAGCAAAGAACTCAAATATTATTTGGGAAAAGTCCAAATTCTTTATAAATCGAGCAGTTATTTACTTCTCGTTCCTGCTTTTGCCCGTATGGATACCAAAATCCCTAGAAATTAACATGTTCGTTCAATCCATGATGATGCTGGCCTATCTCATGTTTATGGGAAGCCAATGGTACCTACTTGGGAAGGAGATCGATCACCGGTTTAAAATCTATTTTAGGGCAAATTCCAGTATTGACCGCGTTCTTTATAGAGTCATTATTGGCAATGCCGCGATGTTAATTATCTTTAATTTGATGTCCTTTATTCCCGAATCAATCGTCAGGCACTTTTTTTGGGGATTCTTTGTGGTCATAGGATTATTTTATTCTTGGCCGACACGGGGAAAAATTATCCAAGAATCAGTTTCAACACAATTCACTGAATACAAATATCTTGATGCTTTTGAAAAGACTGTTTTGTTTCTTACAATCGCAATGTTCGTAACATCCATGCCGAGTTTTCCATTCATCAGTAATCTGGAAACGTTTAAATTAATTGTAGATCCAGAAGAAAAAATGAATGGTCAGTTGTGGAGTTATCTTCATATGAATTTTTTTCCATTCCGCCGTTTTCCTCACTTGATGAATCTTGGTTGGAGTATGCACTTTTATTTTGTCAGCTTCAGTATTTATCTTTTAGCTTTTTATGGGATATTACGTTTTTTTATTTCTAGGCGACTTTCAATTTTAGGACTTTTTGCCCTTGTTTCCACTTGGAGTTTTCCACTTTTTTTAAGAAAAGATATTTATACATGTGCCTCAACCACGTTTTCAGTTTTATGGGTATGGTCAATTCTATGGTGCGTGAAGAGTTCCACTTATAGAGCTGGACTTATGTATGGTCTTCTTTGCTATGCCGGGGTAACTCTCAATTATAACAATTTCTTTCTATTTCCTGTTGGTCTTGGCCTTCTCTATTTTTATTTTTTGAGAGAAAATACTGACTGGTATCGAAGCCAATTTGTGAAATACACTTCCTTAGGAATGTTCCTGATTCTAATAACTTTAGTTACACATATTGACTTGAGATTTTTTGAACATGCCATGACTTTTCACCAGTTTAATAATTATTTAAGCATGTTAATAAAGAGAAAAGCATTTTATTCCATATCCTTTATAGGGCTAATTGCATTTATCGTTATGATCATAAAGCCAAAAATTAAACTTATGGCGACTTTGACGATTGATTATAAACGGCTCGGTGAACTTGGAATTCTGGTTATTTGTGTAGTTACTCTCAGTCTTATTGTTGATAAAGATCTAGTTAAAAACTTTGGCATGTTGTGGTTTGTGGTTTTTCTCTCAATTCTTCCTCTGGAATGGATTTTTCAAAGTATCAGTCGACTACGTTCAAGAAGAAATTTTATATATGCGATTTACATTCTGGTCTGCTTATTGGATTCCCATTTTGAAGGAAGAGTTAGAATGCTTTACAATTTTTATCAGTCTCCCCCAGATATAGTTGAGTTTTTGAATCGTTAACGTTGTGTTAAGTTACGATTTTTCTTGAATTTATCTACTTTTCTTTTGCACCCTATCCAAAAATATTGCTACAATTTTACTAATCAAGCAGGAAGAGAATGGATCTCTTCTTAGGCATCAAGGAGGACTTTTGTACAAGACTCACTTAACGGCCACTGTTTTCAAAGATTTCTCTTCTTGTTATCAACATTTCACGTCTCAGCCACCAAAAAGTCCTGACCAAGCATTCGTCTACGTAGATGCTGATGGTGTGAAATTACTGACCAGTGTAGTGGATGACTTAAGTGCGGCAAACGACGGAATTTTTGCACTTTCTGTGGCGCAAGATGGTTTTGTCGAAATGCTAACGCTCCATGAATCAGTTTGAAAATTTTGGGGGAAACTGAATCGCTCAACAATTGTTAATTACACAAATGTAAGGGGAACCTAGTGTTCCCCTTTTTTATGAGCTTGATTTTACAGTAAATGACTGAACGCAAAAGACAGGTGTTAGGTTAAGTCAAACAAAAATAATTGTGGAAAACTAGGGATATTTTGTGGATAAAAAAATATTGTTGAGATCAAATTTGGCTAAAATAATGGTTGAAATAATTGGACAGATTGACCAAGTCACTCAGTTACACTCAATACCGGAGTCCAGTGTAAAACTAGATGGGACTCCAGTAACTCTTCTTGATTTGGCCTTATCTAATCTACTGGAAAAGATGTCGAAACAGCATTTTCCGGATGTTACCTTTTACTCCGAAGAAAATTATACCACTTTAGATTTTCCTCTTCTGGCAATTGATCCCTTAGACGGCACTAGGGAATATATTAAGAATCGGCCGGAGTGGGCAATCTCGATTGGATTGTTTGCATCACAAAACTTTGTCGGTGAAGGTTGGGTCTATAATCCAGTTAAAAAAGAGTTATTTAACAGTGAAATAAGTTGTGTGGCACATGTGGATAAACCTGAATATTACGGAGAAGTTTCTCATTCGGAGTGGGATAAAGGTTTATTTAAGCTGTTTATAAGTGAAAGATTTAAACTCAAGCCTATGGGCAGTATCGCTTATAAACTAGGCCGACTTGCAGCTGGAAAATTAGACTTTGTTGTTAGTTTGGCCCCTAAAAATATATGGGATATTGCAGGTGGGACACTGCTATGTCACCAATCTGATATCAAGTTTTATTCACAGGGGAAAGAAGTCCTAGAAGTTAAACAACAGTATTTGCCCCCTCTTATTTGGTGTCGCGAGGAACTTTTTGAAGAACTTTCTTCTCTCTTATAACTGACGGACAGACGTCTTTTAGTACACAAAGATCGCACTGGGGTCTTCTTGCAATGCAGGTTCTTCTTCCTAAAAAAATAAGTAAGTGGGACAAATCCGTCCACGTTTCATTGGGAAATAGCTTGATGAGATCTTTTTCTACTTTTTCAGGATCCATATTCTTTGTAAGGCCTAACAACAGGGTTGTTCGCTTAACATGAGTATCGACTACAATACCTGTATTAATATTGAAGGCATTACCTAAAACAACGTTTGCTGTTTTTCTTCCCACTCCAGGCAATTCAGTAAGTTCTTCAACTGTTTTTGGAACTTGGCCAGCATATTTATCAACCAGTAACTGAGAACAACCAAGTAATGCCTTACTTTTATTATTAAAGAAATTAATAGATTTTATAGCTTCTTGAATGTCTTCTAGCTTCGCCCTGGCCATCTTTTGAGGAGTGGGGAATTTTTTGAATAAGTTTGGGGTTACTAGGTTTACCCTTACATCAGTACATTGTGCAGAGAGGATAGTAGCAATAAGAAGCTCGAATGGGTTTGAGTGGTTTAACTCACAATGAGCGTCAGGATAGAGGCTTTTTAAGCGACTAAATACTACAAGTGCTAGATCATTTTTTTTCATGGCCCATTTTAGCAAAGCTTGCTAAAGAACGGCATGGGTAATTTTAAAGTTAAAGACCACTATTTTGATAAGGCAAAGCAAGAAAACTACGTTGCCCGCAGTGTTTATAAGCTAGAGGAAATTGACCAACGTTATAAAATTCTTGGCCCGGGCATGCTAGTTGTAGATTTTGGATACTTTCCTGGCTCTTGGGTTCAGTACACGAGTAAGGTCATTGGGGAAGAAGGCCAAGTCGTTGGTATCGATATTCAAGAGGTAAACAAAAAACTTACGGGCATTAAGAACGTTAGGATTTTTCAAAAAGACATTTTCGACATAGCGGATCTATCACAATTGGATGTGAACCAGCAGTTTGATGTTGTTCTTTCAGATATGGCGCCAAGCACTACAGGAATGCAGTCATTGGATCAAATTCGTAGTCTTAACTTGGTTGAATCCGTTTTTGGACTCCTTCCGAAATTTCTCAGACCAGGGGGAAATTTTGTGATTAAGGTGTTTGATTCACAAGATGCACAGAATTACCTTAAAGAGCAGAAAAATCGCTTTAATGAATTCCATTATTTGAAGCCCAAATCCACCAGAAGTGTCAGTAAAGAATTTTTTGTCATTGGAAAGAAGTTTAAGGCATAATGCTAAGATGGTTTTCAAGGATTTAAACCGCCTCTCTTTATTGTGCTTATTTGGTCTTCTAGGCTCTTTTCCCGTATGGGCAAATCTCAATTTTATAAAAGACAATTCTCTTTTTCAAACTCCTGCTGATCTTCAAGCTATAAAGGCTGCACCATCAACAGCACCAGATGAGTGGAAAAAAATAATTGGCAAACATCAATCTTGGGATGAATTGATTGATTATGATTCAGCAAAATATAAAACAAATTATACTTTTAATTCCGAAATAGAAGAATTTGTTAAAAAACAGCTGGCCTTGTATAGACCTGACTTTACATCAGTTGTGGTTTTAGATAACGATACGGGTCATATTTTGGCGGCAGTTGATTACGCTAGAAAGGCAAATATCTTTGGGCGAGACCTGGCGTTCACAACAACACATCCATCTGCAAGTATTTTTAAAATAATAACAGCAGCAGACCTTTTAGAAAATACTCATATTAAAACGGATACAGAGTTCAGCTTTACAGGCAGATCAACGACTCTTTACCGTTCCCAACTTAAAGAACCACCAAATCGTCGTTGGATTAGAAGCCTTGATTTACAGAAAGCTTTTGCTACATCTAATAATGTTATTTTTGGAAGAACAGCAATCGAGAATCTGACTCCGGCCGGCTTGAAGCGCATGGCGGAGAAATTTGGTTTTAATAAAAAGATTCTTGAGGGTATTAACCTTGCCCCATCAGTTTTTAATATGGCCCAGGACCAATACAATCTTGCAGAATTCTCTTCAGGCTTAAATACTCAGACCGTAATGAGTCCAGTTCATGGGGCAGTGATCGCTTCGGTAATTGCTAACGGAGGCCTTTTCCGTTATCCGGTAGTTATAAAATCAGTGCAAGGATTGCAGGATAAAAAAATAATCTATCCGCCAATTCAAAAAGATGAGCAGGTGCTCACAGCTCAATCTGCTGAGGACTTAAGAACATTGGCAATGGCCACAATTACGCAGGGAACAGCACGATCATCATTTCGCAGAAGTCTTTATTTATTAAATAAGCTAGAAATAGGTGGAAAGACAGGAAGTATCACCGGTGGTGAGCCTTACGGGAAAAGAGACTGGTTTGTTAGCTACGCAAAATCCAATGAAGATAAGAGCGACAAGGGCATATCTATTTGTGTCATGATTGTTAATCAGAAAAAGTGGTATATAAAAGCACCACTACTTGCTAAAAATATTATGGAATATTACTACTCAACAGTATATCCGTTAAAAAAATAAAAGGTATCTATTATGGAAGACAATCAAACGCCAGAAGTTGCCATTAATCCTGAACCGCTAGTGGTTCCAGTTGTAGGAATTTCCAGAAAAGATAAGTTTATTAAAGAAGCTAAATCTTTTACGATGATAATTTTGTCTGTTTTGATTTTTCGCTCGGTTCTTTTTGAACCATTTAAAATCCCTTCAGGTTCAATGATTCCTACGTTGCTCATAGGAGACTTTATTCTTGTGAACAAGTTTGCTTACGGTTTCAAGATTCCTTTCAGTGATTGGTTTTCTGATCCTGTTTACGTAACAGGACCTAAATCACCTGAACGAGGTGACGTAATTGTTTTCAAATATCCAAAAGATACAAGTCTTAATTATATCAAGCGAGTTATTGGTCTGCCGGGCGACACGATAGAAGTTATCGACAAGGTGGTTTACGTAAATAACAAGCCAATTGAAACCAAAGAGATTGATGGCAAAAAGATCATTGAAGATATGGATGATCGCTATAAAACATACCAGTTTAAATTTATGGAAACTAAAACTGGTAATGCAACTCATACGACACAGATTGATGTTGGGAATGATTACTTTGCCAATTATTATAAGTTTACCGTTCCTAAAGAGCACTATTTTGTAATGGGCGATAATCGGGACTTCTCGGCCGATTCGCGTCGCTGGGGCACAGTGCCTTTCGGTCACATAAAAGGTAAAGCAATTGCTATTTGGTTTTCACTTTCTGTACCATGGCCAGGAAGTGAGGATGAGCAGGAAACGTTAAAGTTTAGACCATGGAGAATTGGAACCATAATTGATTAAATATTAACCCGCTTCGGCGGGTTTTTTATTTTAGTATGATACGTGTTTCACCATCATTGCCATTTTCGGACAAGTCTTGCTGAAATTCTTTAGATTTTTTTACATAGCCCCGCAGCCAGTTTTTAAGAATCCCATCACCATGTCCATGTATGACATTCATAAATGGAATGTCATCAGTTAACAGGTCACCTAAAGCATTTTCTATGAGGTTCTGGCATTCGGAAAGTCTCATCCCACGTACGTCATATTCAAATCGAGCATCCGTGTTTTTTGAAAAAGAAACACTTATTTTAGGCTGAAGCGAGGCACGTTTAGAATTGGCAAGACTAGTAATAGGTACATTTATTTTAATAGGGCCTTTACCAATGAGTACTTCATTTTTTCTGGTATCAAGATTGAGAACGGTAAATTCTTTTTTGAAAGTTATGGAGTAAACAGTATCCCCTAAATTTAGGTCGTTTAATAAAAGGTCCCCATTAAGTTCAATTGGTTCTGGCTCTTCAGTTTCTTCCTTGAGTGCTCGTAATTTCACATTAAGTTGATGTGATTTTTCATCGACACGTTTAACTTTTGTGATTTCTTTCCTGCGTGCATCTTCTACTAAGTCTCTGGCTTCCTGAAGGATTTTTTCCACTTCTTTTTTGGCTTTTGAAAGTTCGTCATTAAGTTTTAGATTTAAAACACCCTCCATTGCCCCTTTTTGATTTTTCATCTCCATTTCAAGTTGATGATTTGAGCTCAAAAGTTGATCAAGTTCAATTTGCTTTTGAGATACTCTTTGAAGGAGTGTTTCGTAACTTACATTTTTAGCACTCAAATGAGTAAGGGCCTTGTCCGGGATATCTATCACGTCTGGATTATTGCGTGCAAGGATGCGGAATATATCGATCGCCATTGAGGCTCCAGGAGTGCCCCATTGAATTTTATATGTAGGTCTCATTGCCTTAGTATCAAATCCAACGTGACAGGAAATGTAGTTTCGATCTTGGTGGATCAGAGTTTTAAACATCTGGTGATGGGTTGAAACAACAATGTGACAAATGGCCCGTTTATGTAGTTCGTCAAAATAAGAAAGCGAAAGTGCTGAAGCTTCATCGGATGATGTGGAATTAAATATTTCATCAATTAAAATTAAATTGGATGGAAGTATATTTTCCATTAGCTCGATATAGTTCTTAACTTCTCCTGAGAAGGAGCTGAGACCAGTTTGAAGATTTTGTAAATCATTGCCAAAATAAAATAATCCTTCATAGGGATACATTTCGGCTTCTGCTGCCGGTACAAAAAATCCGTGATAGAAAAGTAAATAAGAGATGGTAAGTGATTTCAAGAAAACAGTTTTACCACCTGTGTTCGGCCCAGAAATAACGATGCCATGTTCTTTAGAGTTGCAATCAGCATTGTTCTTGACCGCATTTTTTAATAGAGGATGGAAAAGTTGAGTAAACTTAAAACCGGGAGTTGATCTAATACTGGGACACTCTAAGGCATATTGATTAGCGAAATCAGATTTTGCTAAATAAAAGTCAATTTTCAAGAATAAATGATAAGTAGAACCCAATAGGTCTGAGAAATCATAAAGCGCATGAGAAAACTTCATTGCTAGCTGGTTAATTATTTCGTCAATTTTAGCGATAGTTTCCATGCGGCGGTTACACAGCTCCCGTACTTGATTTGGTTCCACGAAAAGCGTTTGACCTGATTCAGATCTTGAAACAATCATTCCAATTTCAGAACGGTAAGAATCTGATCTTACCGGAACCACGTAACGGTCATGATGAACATCATAACTACTATATTGGAGGATCTTTTGATTACTTGGATCAGTAATCCATTCCTGAACTGATTTTCGGATTTTTTCCTCGAGGTCTCTTAAGCGTCGGTTTAAATCAGCAAGTTCTGGATGCCGTTCAAAATGTACTTCGCCTGTATCATCTACTAAATGCCGAAATTCTTTTAAGAATTTGCGTTGTACGGGCTGAAAATCGACTTCTGACAGATTTTGAAACTCGGCCAATTTGAATAATGGAAAATCTTTTTTTATAAAAAACCCACACTCAATAAGAATGCTCAGCTTGTTCAATTCAGAAAAGCTTAAGACTCCTTTTTTGCTGATATGTGCCCTAAAACGTTCCAAAGATCTATCTGCTGGTAGCTTAGAAAAAATCTGCCCAAGAACCTGACGGTACTCATCCTTAATTTCTTTAAAATAACTCTGTGTTCTAATAAACTCAGTGGAAAGCTGATCTAGCTGTCCTAAATATATCTTCCCAACCAGTTCTTCCTTATTGCGTTCAAAATAAGCAAACTGGGCTATAATTCTAGTAATCACGTCCCATTCAACTTGCGAATGGTGTATGGAGTGATTGGTGTTAATGAGATTTATAGTCATATGATTCAATACTATCTAGATTTACAAAAACAGGTTAAAGATATTAGTGAGCATAACCTTGCTTATGGTCAAATTCAAAAGATTTATAGCACTTCATTTTTTATCTCATTTTCTATTCGTTCTCCCGGTAAGACTTGGCACCTCTATTTAGGCCGCGGCGCTGGTCAAGAAGGGGCCTGGTTACATGATGAGGCGCCACTTCCTGCATTGAGGCGCAAGGATACTTTCCTCGAATACCTTAGGAAACATATCAGTTCTTGCAGTTTTGTTTCAATGGAAGTGGATCAGTTTGACCGAATTTTGAAACTTTCCTACCAAAAATACGGGCAACTTCAAACGATACTCTTTTTTTGGAAGGCCAGAAAGTTGTATTTTCTGCATCACTACCAAGAGGCACCTGAAACCCCATTTAAAATCCTTATGAGCTGGCATGGAAAAGCGTTTGTCCCAAATGCTGACTTAGCAAGTTTTTATGATTTTTTTAACGAGGTTGGACGCCGTACAGATATGGACCATGACCTACGTTCCTCATCATCATCAACTATTTCACAACTTCTCCAAGATGAAATGATCGCGGCAAAGCTCAAAGGTATGAATTCTGCACCGACATTTTTACAAAGAAAAATTACTAATATTGAAGAGGATTTAAATCGTACAAAACAGTGGGATCAAATGCAGGAAATGTTGGATAAAGATGAATCTCTACAAATGTACGAACTGAAAGTTGGAGCGCATAAAATTAAATTTGAAGGTGATCTAAATGCCTTTGAGAGAAGAAATTTGTTATTTGAGAAAATAAAGAAACTAAAGCGCGGCGAAGGAATTCTGAATCAGCGATTATTAGATGCGAAGGATCTCCTCGCTGGAAAAAAAGTAGAATCTAAATCAGCGTCTACACTGGCAATTACAAAGCCGATCTGGGGCAAGGAAGTTCAAAAAGAAGGTACGGTAAAAGTAAAGACACCAGAAAAAGAGGATTACAGGGTTTTTAAGTTTGATAATTTCACAATTGGGGTGGGACTGAGTTCATTTGGAAACGATCAACTCAGGAACAAATGGGCGAACAAGGAAGATGTGTGGATTCATCTTGATGGGCAAAAAAGCGCCCATGCCATAATAAAACTGCAGACTTCCCAAGCAATTACTCCAGACATAATTAATCTAGGTGCTACAATAGTTGCCCATTTCTCTCACTTTAATGACGACTGGATCGCAATTGTCCATACCCTGGTAAAAAATTTGAAAGGTGTGACTGGCTCACCAGGTATGGTAATATACAAAAAAGAAAAACACCTTAGGTGTCCTCGAATTGATTCAAATATATGGTTAAAGGAATAATCATGAAAGTTGTTTTGCTAATTCTTGCTCTTATATCTCTCAATGCACTTGCTCAAGACCCCCTCATGTATCTAACGAGTTTTGATTCTAAAATATATTCTTTAAAGACAAAAGGGATTAAAGAATTTGTTGTTGATATTGAAAATCCAAAAATCACCAAACAAATAAATGATCAAATTATATTTGGAAATGTTAAGGAAGTTATCTTTAGGACTTATTGGACTTCAAGTCCCGAGAGAATTGCTATTGAAGTGATTGGACTTCCGGAGGGCTTCAGAGAAATAAAAGAAGAACTAAAAGTTGCTATATTAGGCCTTATTGATAATTTGCTTCCTTTGACGACGGCTCAGCGCTTCGCAGGATATAAGTTCCACTCCGGCGCAAATCCAAAAGAATTTGTTGCTCAGGACTCGACAGGAATAGCTAACATTCAATCGTTTGTTCTTAAATTCAATAATGAGGATTGCTTGACTGAGGTTATTGGAAAAAAAACCATTGGAACTCTTGTTGCCATTCCTAGATATGAAAAAGCCAGTTTTTCAGCAGGTAAATGGGTGCTTAAATCTTTATCTACTACAAACTCTGAAAATGGCCAATCCATGGTCGTCAAAAAGGACCTTAAATATGGAACATCTCAAGGCATTGGTGTACTAACAGAAGTCACAGTAACCACTGAACAAAGATCAGAAAACACTGCGGCCAAGCCTCTGATTTCAGGAGAAACGGTTAATTTTAAGAATTATAAAATTAATGCCGGCTACGCCATGAAATATTTCTTAGGGGAATCCTCTAAAACTTCCCCTTAAAAGCATGTTATTTATACACAGTTAACCCTCATATTTTCTGTAAAATCATACTGAGTGTTAAATTTAGGGCATGAAGCTTTTCTTGCCTTTTATTCTGGGATTATGTGTCCTGGTACAATCATGTACTGGTCAAAAACCTGCGGACTTAAAAAATTCTACTACATCTCGCCGTGCCGTAAAGGGGTCATGTTCATCAATGGTTTTTGAAGGGCAGGTATTGAGTAAGAAGAATATTTTAAATATTTTTGACTGCTCAGGGTGGGAAAAAAAATATCCTGACTTGAATCTTGCCATCAAGAATTCGGATGAGAAATCAATTGATCATGTCTTTAAAGTTTTTAATGATAATTTTTTTAGTACCAAGGAAAAAAGAAAGGCATCGTTTGAGCTTGTTGCGAATGCGGAAGCGCGTGGGGAAATGAACACATTATCCCATGTTTTGGAAAAGAGTTTGGCCGATCATGAGATCTTAACTCAAATAACTAAAGTGCTAAATACTGATAAACTTAAGAGCAATGAGAAATCTGCTTTTATGAAAGTATTCTCAATTACGAATGACGAGAATATTAAGATCGTCAGCGCATTTAAAAACATAATTAAAGCTTACGAATTGAATAAGTCTTCACTCAATAACTTATTAACCAATGAAGATAAAAATAAGCTTATTGAAAAGGCCAGCGCCTTAATGGGTGATATTTCCCAAAATATGGATAACCAAAGCTGGAAACAGCTTTCTAGCATTGTTCACAGTGACGAGTCTCCCATTCAGAAATGGGCAATTGGTAGCGCCAATGGTGATGTGAATACTCTTTTGGATATAATTGAAGAGCCGAATTTTTATAACGATATTTCTTTTTTAAGTAGCAGTTTAGAAACGGGAGTAAGGTGCGGAAATCGAGCGAGTACTAAAGATTTTTATATTAATGTGGGTCAAGAGCTAAAACATATCATCGAAGGTCTCAAGTTTGATGACAAGGAAAGCTTTGAGAGGATTCTTCTTCATGGACTAACGAAGTTTTTGGCCTTTCAAGAGTTTTGCGAAGAAAAAGAGCAACAGCAAGGGATTAACTCTTTCTACGCAATTATAAAACATGCCTTTAATGTCCTTCCTTCTGCTCACGATTTTAATTTTCTAAAAAAAATACACGTAGTCTTTGGAGAGGACAGATTTAGATTTTTATCTTTTCTTAAGTCTAAAAGTTTTTCTGGTTTACGTGATCTGATGATTGATATGAATGCCGACGGTAGAGATGAACAAATTGCCAAAATACTTTTTGAGGTCTTAGCCGAAGTCTCTAGCGAGGACTTAATTACAGTTTCAGAGATGTTAAATGAGTTGGCCACCAATGATAGCAAAACGAAGTTATGGTACGGTTCATGGGGCACTCTTTGGAATGGCCTGAGTGAAAAAGAGAAAGATGATTTTATTACATTTACAGGAATATTTTTATCAGAAGGTGTTCGTACTTCTGACGTGCTTAATTTTCTAGAATCCACTTTTGTAGCGTTTCCTCTGCTGTCACCTGATATCGCTAGAAATCTTAGTGATCATATTTACCAAAAAGATCTCAGATATGCCATTAAAGTCCTTGCGCAGGAGAAAGTTCAAGAACAGCTATCTGTATTTTTATCAAATAAAGGTCTATTTGAGTTCATAGAAATAATGACTCAAGAATACGTAGCTCCAACTACGATAATTCAACCTATAATTCATAATAAAAAAATTCATTCTTCATATGTTGAAAAATCTCAGACAAATGAATCGGTGCAGACTAGAACTTGTTTTAAGCTTCTGACGGAAAACTATGAGAGGGATACTAACTATTATAATCTTGTAAATACTTTACCTGAATCATGCTTGAACGTATTAGGAAGCGCTGGATTTGTAGGCCAAATATTTTTATGGATGAATTCTTCAGAAGCCTATTTTAAAGAGCACTATCAAGTTAATGACTTTCATTCGGCTACAGGAGTTTGGTCCCCAGGAATGTTGCAGTTCATTTTCACCGCAGCTGTTAAGGCAAACTTTGTGCTCTCGAGCAATGATGGCAAATTAGGAATTAAACAAAACCTGGACGAGATTCACCGTGTAATGACAGATGCTCGTCTCCTCGAAACATTTCATCAGTTTTCAAAAGTATATACTTCTCTTGATCGAAATTTAGGCTTAGATTATCGCTTGCTTAAATTTGTTAACAGCAAGAACGACGCTGAGCTGAATCAAATAACCTCGGATAGTTTTAAGTTATTAGGAAAGTCAGATTCATTGGTTAACGTATCTATTAAACCAAACCATTGTTCTGAATTTGATGCTAATTTGGGCGCAAAACCATGTCAGTCAAATGCTTCCAAAGTGGAAGGTTTTTTAAAAATACTTCGCATTCTTAAACGTAAAAACGAAAATGAGAATAGCTTAATCAAAGAGTTAGTAAATTGGGTTCATCCTTCAGGGGGAGTTGAACTCCCCTTTAAAAAACCAACAACTAGGAAGCATCAAGCATCAATTGATGAAATGATACGCTTTCTTTACGATTTATCCTCCAAAGAAACGATGAAGTCTTTCAAGTATCATACTGAAAATAATGTCGAAACTGTTCAAGGAACAGTGATAGATCGCCTAGAAGTAATTATTCGTGACATTGGATTTTCTAATAATTTTTATGGAGCATACTTTAAAAACCAAGTCGCATCTTCGACCGATTATCGACAAAATCTAATTGATTCAGAAAAGCTCCTTAAA
>CAMDQH010000011.1 GCA_945905815.1 Bacteriovorax stolpii
GCATCGTTAGTTACATCCATTTCGAAAATAAAATCTGCGCCGATTTCTTCAGATAGCGGCAATACTCTTTTATGAATAACCTCATTCATGTAAGAAAGTGCAACAGATGCACCCTGATCTTTGAAAGCTTTGGTTATTCCCCAAGCAATAGAGCGATCATTTGCTAGCCCAAGAATTAGGGCCTTTTTTCCTTCTAACAATTTCATTGATACCTCACTTGAAAGTGGGTCAACTCTAACTAAGCACAAAGAGGCTTTCAAGATTAAAACAGCTTATTGTGCATTGACTCAAAGCAAATTCGAATAAAAAGAAGGACCTCAGAAGAGATCCCTTTAATATTGACTACTAAAATTCAGTGATTAGCGCTTTGACGGAGTAATACTTCTGATTGTTCCAGCATAACCTGAAACCTGAGCAGTCACTTCTCTATAGGCCCCAAAAAAATAACTCTTCACTTTTATTAGATTGAGGGGCGACTATAACATCGGCTTTACTTGTAACTACTGCATTCGCAATAGAAAACCATCCTGACTGATCCCCTTCATAAAAAACAACATCTAAGTCAGCATGCAGATTACTTTTAACATTCACCTCTAAAGACCTGGCTTTTTGTCTTTTGTGCATTTTAATCGAACAGCTTGCCATGAAAAATGTAGTGTCAATAATAAGCAATGGTAAAAACTTCATAAATAAATCTTCTAATGGTATTTCATTATCTATTAGAATGGTTTTCCGTAGGAACTGATGGCATTTCAAACTGGGTAAAAGTTGCCTAACACTAAGCGAATCACATAAAAACAGCCGCGTCATTCTTCCATTATTATCAATCACTGTGGTACGTTTCTAAGAGTAAAACCTTAAAGAGACACTATGCAAAAGAAGCTCGTACCTGACTATATTGAAAAACTCGAAGTCTATCAGGCCGGAAAGCCGATCGATGAACTGGCCCGTGAAAAGGGTCTGACTAAAATTTCCAAACTCGCGAGTAACGAAAATCCACTTGGGCCTTCTCCTTTTGCCATTCGTGAAATGACCAATGCACTTTGGGATGTCCATCGTTATCCGGACATGTTTGCTCATCAGCTCAAAAATTCTTTGGCAGAACTTTATAAGCTCAAACCCCAAAATATTATTCTCGGCAATGGTTCTGAAGGAATCATGGGTTACATCGTGAGAGCTTTTCTACAGCCAGATGAAGAAGTGGTTACTAGCGAAAACACTTTTATTGGTTTTTTAATTCTAGCAAAATCCGTTGGGGCCAAACTTGTGCAAGTTCCTAGGAGACCAGATTACAAATACGATGTTGAGGCGATAGCCAAAAAAATAACACCAAATACGAAGATTGTTTATATCGCCAATCCTGATAATCCAACCGGAACCTATATCACTAAAGAAGAATTTGATTTTCTTATGAAGCATGTTCCGGCCCACACGATAGTTATTTTGGATGAAGCATACTTTGAGTTTGCTCAGGCGACTTGGGATTATCCAGATTCAATGCACTACCGATATGATAACGTGATTACACTTAGAACTTTCTCTAAAGCTTATGGCATTTCAGGTGTTCGTTGTGGATATGGTTTTGGGCATGAATATCTCATTGGAAACTTACATAAAGTAAAACTTCCATTTGAACCAAGTTCAATTGCACAAAAAGGCGCTTATGGTGCTATTAAAGATTATCCGCACCTCGTTCGAACACTTGAGAACAACAAAGAGCAATATGAAATTCTCTTTGATTATCTCTCTCAGGCAGGCTTTAAACCCATTGCTTCGGTTACGAATTTTATTACACTCAAAACTGGTTCTGAAGAAGCAAGCTTGTTTTTATTTAATGAACTTCTTAATCATGGTGTGATTATCCGTCCCTTGCGTGCCAATCTCATGCCTGATCATGTTCGAATTTCAATCGGGACTAAAGAAGAAATGAATCACTTTTATGAGGCCATGTCTGAAGTCTTACCTCGCTATAAAGAAAAATTTGGGACAAAAAAATGAAAATCTGTACCTATAAACGACCATCCACTTTCGGAATACAAAAACGTTTAGGGATTCTCTACAACGAGAAAACTATTATAGATGTTAACTTAACCTGGCAGGCCGTCTTTGAAAGATTCGGTTTTTATGCGCCTGATAAACGTGCTGATCTACTGGCCCCGAACTCACTTGCGGCTTTTTTAAGAATGTATCAAGATAATTCAATCCAAAAGATGCAGGAAACTCTCCAATGCTGGGGTGATCTTGCTTCACGCGGAATTCTCAAAACTAAAAATCAAGCGGACATTGCTTTTCATCTCCTAGATGCCAAAGAAACTACTTTTGATGCTCCCTTAGACGAAATTAACATGTACCGAGATTTCTACGCTCACGAAAAACATGTCAAAAAAGGTTTTGAAAAAAGAAACGAGCCAGTCCCTCCAGCATGGTATGAAATTCCTGCTTATTACAAAGGTGGGAATACCGGTTTCATCGGCCACGATACCATCATACCTTGGCCATATTACTCTCAACAAATTGATTATGAGCTAGAACTCGGAGTGGTCATTGGTCGCGATGGAAAAAATGTAAAGGCCAAAGATATTAATAAACATATTTTCGGATTCACCATCTTAAATGATATTTCTGCCCGCGATATTCAGCGTAAAGAAATGTCTATTCGACTTGGACCAGCAAAAGGTAAAGACTGGTGCTCGATTATGGGTCCAGTTATCGTCACTTATGATGAATTTAATTATCAGGAACCAAATCTAACCATGACAGCATCCGTGAACGGTGAAGAATGGTCGAGAGGCCAGTCAGGTGATTCTCATTATTCGTGGGGACAAATCATTGAGCATATCGGAATGGAAGAATGGATTCGCGCAACCGACTTCATTGGCTCAGGCACGGTTGGAACCGGTTGCGGATTAGAGCTAGATAAATGGATCAAACCAGGTGACGTAGTCGAGCTTGAAATTGAAAAAATTGGTAAATTAAGAAATATTGTGGGCACACCAAATTCAAAACCATAAGGGTTGTATCATGGAAAACTTTAAGGCCAGCGGCATCTATACCAAACAAGCTCACGTAAAAATCCCTGAGGGACTTTTTGAAGAAGAGCATGGACGCAAAGGTTTTTTTGGCCGCGTCGCCCATCTCTATCGCAAGAATCAGCCAACTAATTGGAGCAATATTGAAGGCGATCTTAAGCCGCGCAATTTGCCCCCCGTCTTTGGTGAAAAATCTCTGGAGAATAAATTCTCAAAAGTCCTTTATAACAACGATGTTGAAGTTTATCTGGGCTCAAGAACCAAGCCCTATGAATCGTTTTACCGTAACGCTGATCATGACGAGATGTTTTTCATTCACGAAGGTGAAGGAAGAATGGAAACAACTTTCGGTCATATCCCTTTCGTAAAGGGTGATTACATCATCATGCCAAGAGGAACGACTTATAAAACTTTCCTCAGCAAACCTTGTAAAATTTTAAAAGTTGAATCTAAATCAGAATTTGAAGATCCTGCACGTGGGATTCTGGGACCTAATGCCCTTTATGATCAGACTGCTAAGTTTATTCCAGAAGCTGCGCTGGGAAGCGAACAGAATCTCACTGATTACAAAGTCACCATAAAGCACCGAGGAAAAAATACTATTGTAACCTACCCTTTCAATCCACTAGATGCTCTTGGTTGGAAAGGTTCGCTTTATCCGTGGAAAATTTCAATTTATGATTATTGTCCGATAACTTCGCACCGTTATCATATTCCGCCTTCCGGGCACACCATGTTTGTGGCGCACAATTTTGTAGTCTGCTCGTTTGTTGCTCGTCCATTGGAACATACATCTGAGGAAGTTTTAAAAGTGCCTTTTTATCACTCAAATATTGATTACGATGAAGTGCTTTTTTATCATCAGGGGAATTTTTTCTCTCGAGACAACATAGATTGTGGTGCCATTACTTACCACCCTCAAGGCATCAACCATGGCCCTCACCCTAAGGCCTTTGCCAAAGCGAATGAGAAAGAATGGACCGATGAATTCGCGGTTATGATTGATGCCCGTTTCCCGCTTGAAATGTCTGATGAGTTTAAACGGCTCGAAAATAAAGACTATTGGAAAAGTTGGATGACTTAATCCGACTTATTCAATCAATCGAATATTTCCTATATTTTCCCTATTCCACAGAATCAACAAGAGAGTGAAAATAGAGTGATAAGCCTTCACTTAAAAAGGAAATCTCATGAAGAAGTTTTACGTTATCGCATTGGCCCTGATTTCAACGGGTGCACTTGCTTCTGGCCCACAATTTAATAATTTATCCGAATCAGATGTAGAAGGTGTTGCAAAGGAATTCTCTGCAAACTTTGCACACACGGGTGTTTCAGCTCCTGAGACTGATGGCCTTTGGGGGGTTGAAGTCGGCCTTGTTGCTGGTAAAACAGCATCTCCTGATTTGAAAGACGTTGTAGATGCATCTGGAGGCAAAGGTAGCGATGTTGCATCCATATATCACGCTGGTATTATGACTAGGGTTCATTTCCCTGGAGAAATTTTTGCTGAGTTGAATTTTTTACCAGAAAAAGAAATAAGTGACATTACCGTAAAAAATACTTCTTATGAACTTGGCTGGAATGCAGGAGGTTTTTTTGGTCTACCTTTGGATTTAGCAGCAGGAATAAACTTTGCAAATTCTGAAATGTCATTCAAACAAACTACACCTGTAACTTCAGATACCTCGCTTAAATCAAAAACGAGAGTCATGTGGGTAGGAGTAAGTAAAACATTACTTTTCTTCACACCTTATTTGAAAGTAGGAACAGTAAGTGCAGACACTGACTTAAAGGCAACAGGAAGTATTCTTACTTATACCGCTAGCCTGGAAGATTCTGTAACTAACTCAGGAAGCTACCTGGCCTTTGGCGCCAACTTGCAGTTTGCTTTCCTAAAACTCGGTTTTGAAGCCTCTCAGATCATGGGTGTTAAACGCGCCAGTGGAAAACTTTCTTTCGATTTCTAAATCTCCAAAGGGCCTTCGGGCCCTTTTTCATTTAAATAATTCAATCTTCTCAGCATACTTTGGAAAAATAATCTTTTTATCCGGATGCGCTTTCTTCATTTTCTCCAACAGCTCATGAATTTTAACCCCAGGCAAATAGGAAACTTCTGATTTTGGATTAAACCCAAATACAAAATTATCAAAATGCGTCGGTATAAAGATGGAAGGTTTTAGGGCACCTGTATAGCCGTTAACAATTGCCTCATCATCCGGTCTGTTGGCCACGCCTTGGATAACGACATCGACCTTATTGGTAAATGAATGAATGGAATTCAGAAATGGTTCTGACCCTTGATCAAGCAGAATATTACCTGATGGATGCTCGACATAATAAAACCATGTCTCCCCCATTCGGTAATCGTAGAAGCCAAAATCGAAATCTTCACGAACGGGCCCATATAGGTAGGTAATCCCCAAGCTTCTAATATGCGCATGCGTTCTCAAAATTGGCGTTATCGTAAATTTTCCAATTTTGATCGGCTTTAAACTTTCAATTCTTTCAGTTTTTATTTTTGGGTCTTTGTAAGCTTTAGCCACGATTTCTGAACTTCCATCAACGTAAAATGTTGCTCCTGTGAGCTTAGAAACAATGGGGGCATCAATAACGTGATCGTAATGAGAATGACTCGCAAAAAGCGCATTCACTTTTTCTAACTTATGTTCCTTGATCACGCTCGCCACAAGGGTCTCATCTGATCTTAGGTCAGAAATATTCAACCAATGCTGAATTCCGGCCCGGGTAAACATCGGATCAAAGAAAATCTTTGTTTCCTCATCTTCCAGAACTAGCGATGCCACCGTAAACCACCGTACTTCCACCTTGGCCAAAGCTTGACTCAGTGGGAGAAACGCACAGGAAATTAAAATAAGGATTTTAAACATAGCTTCTCTTCTTATATGATAGGTCTCATGAAAACATATCAAACTAATGGTGCCTTTGCCGATAATTATAAATTTTTGATTGGATCAATCATTCCAAGGCCTATTGCTGTGATTTCCACTAAGAATATTGATGGCTCAAATAATCTAGCGCCTTTTTCATTTTTTACGGCGGTTTCCGCACAACCAATGATTATTGCTTTTTGTCCTATGATCAGGACATCTACTGGAGATTTTAAGGACACCTTAAAAAACATTCTTCGTGAAAAAGAATTCGTGGTTAATTTTTGTACTGAAGATAACTACGAAAAAGTTAACCTTGCTTCGAGCGAGCTTCCTTTTGGAGAAGATGAATTTAAATTCGCAGGTCTGACACCTATGGCATCTGAAGTTGTTAAGGCCTGTCGTCTCAAAGAATCACCGGTTCAATTTGAATGTGTTTTCAGGGATTTGCTTTGTTATGGGAAAGACCCTGGAGCTGGTTCGCTTATCACCGGCGAAGTGAAGCTCGTTCACATTGATGAAAAAATCATGAAAGATGGAAAAATTCTAACGGAACTATTCAAGGCCGTTGGAAGAGGCGCTGGAAACGACTGGTTTAAAACTGACAGTCGATTTGAAGTAGAACGTCTTACCAAAGCGCAAATTCAAAAATAAAAATTAACTCTTTAGGCCAATGCCATTAGTCCCAGAAATTTTCTCGGAAGGCTTGCCCCAATTGAGTCCAAAACTGCCTCTTTCACTACGGCATTTCGATAAGATACTTTTGGCACAAATGTAGCAAGTAGCATTCAACTTTCGAATGTCATAATTCCATGTCATTCAGCATCTAAATAAATTTATCTTTGGAGCCGAAGCTATGAACTCACTTTGTGAAACATCGGATCTCTTGGTTTTTTCTCATCTGCGTTGGGATTTCATTTTCCAAAGACAACTTCAGGTTCTTTCTAGATATGCTAAACATCGAAGAGTGTATTTTATCGAAGAAGTAATTTTAGGCATAACCAATGAACCTCGCCTGTATATTAAAACTGCTGATGCGAAATTAAATATTATTGTTCCGTACCTACCTAATGGCCTAAGCGATTCCGAAGTAAATACAGCAATGAGACTGATGCTAGACGAACTATTGTTGGATGAAGATATTGAAAATTTTACGACATTTTACTATTCACCAAAACCTTTGAGCTATTCTAGTCATATGAAGCCATCTTTGATTTTTTTTGACTGTATGGATGATGAAAAGCTTCTAAAGAATAATGAACTTATCAATAAATCTAATTATATTTTTACAAATAGCCAATCTTTACATGAAGAAAACAGTCCTCATAAGTACAATCTACATTTACTGCCCGATAGTTTTGAATTTGCTCATTTTGAAAAAAGCCGAGTGTTGCTTAATGAACCGCATGATCAAATCAATATACCACACCCAAGGATCGGGTATTACGGTGTAGTTGATGAAAAATTTAATCTTAAACTACTAGATAAAATGTCTGATTTGCGCCCAGAATTTCAGTTTATAATTATGGGCTCAGTCGTGGGAATTGATTCATCCTCTCTGCCAATAAAACCAAACATTCATTATCTTGGTAAAAAAGATTTTCAAGCTCTTCCATATTATCTTTCTAGCTGGGACTGCGCCTTCATGCCGTACTCACATAACGATGCGACTCGTTTCACAAGTCCCACCAAAACGGCAGAATTGTTGGCCTCTGGAACACCAGTCGTTTCCACCTCAATCTTTAATGTTGTTCACCCATATGCTGATGCCAAACTTATCCATATTGCAGACCATCCTGAGCATTTTGTGGAATGTATTGAAAGGGCCATTAATGAAAGTAATTATGATCCTGAATGGCTTGAGCGCGTAGATCAATTCCTAGAAGGTAAATCTTGGGACTCAACTTTTAAGCAAATCGCGGACCTAGAAATGGATGCAAAAAAAATGGTAAATAAAAGATACATTCCCGCTCATATGGACAGTGCGCTACTTGCCATTGGATTAGTTTAAGACTAACGGTTAGCGTTAGTCTGTTTCTGATGGTCAAATGGCCCCCTCGCTTTTAAGATTTATTCACTTAAATCAATAAGGAGAGGCCATGGGTCTGTTACTCAAACAGTTGTTTGCTTTTATTAAATTGCTTAACTCCGACACCGGAACCACTTCGCTTGCGATGGGTATGACTTGTGGATTTATTTTGGGGATGACTCCAACTTTATCACTACATAGTCTTCTCATTTTTCTGGTCCTTTTCTTTTTCAGAATTCAAATTGGCGCCGCTATGATTGCCGCATTCTTCTTTAAGTTTGTTGCCTTCATTCTTGATCCAGCCTTTGATCTGGTAGGAACTAAAGTTCTTGAAATTGAATCTCTTCAGGCCCTTTATACGACTCTATATAATATGCCCATTATTCCATTTACCAGATTTAACAATTCAATAGTGATGGGTTCGGCAGTTATTACATTTGCTCTCTCTCCAATTGTATTTCTGTTAAGTCGGTACTTGATTGTTAAATACCGGGTATTATTTCTTGCTCGTTTTAAAGAGACGAAGATCTGGAAGGCCGTCGAAGCGACGAAATTCTATCAGTGGTATTACAAATATGATCAGTATAAGTGGAATTAAGGTAGAAACTATATGAGCGAAAATACAGACGCAAAAGCAACAAAAGTCCCAAAGAAAAAAGGTCCAATCCGATTTGAAGCAATAATTCCGGTATTGGTACTTTCAGTTTTAACCTTTGCCTATTTCTCATATTACTTTGACCGCCATCTCAAAACTCTTTTTGAGTATGTTGGCACGCAAGGTAATGGTGCTGAGGTCAATGTCGGTTCTATAAGAACTAGTTTCCTCCGCGGTTCATTTGATATGAATGGACTAGAGATAACTGATAAAGAGAAACCTACCCATAACATGCTTGAAATTGAGAACATGCATTTTCAATATATGTGGGATGCACTACTGCGGATGAAATTTGTGGTAGATGATGCTAGTATTAATAACATTCAGATTTCTAAACCTAGAAAACACCCAGGAAAAGTTCTTCCTCCTGAGCCTGCCAAACCAAGCAAAATCAACGAACTCCAAATTGAAGTTCTTGCACAAGTTAAAAACAAGTATGGCAAGAACGTACTCGGTGACATTGCTGCTTTACTTGAAGGTGGAGACTATAAAGATCAGATCGAAAAGCTTCGTGGTGAATTAAAGAGTGAAGCGCGCATAGGAGCTATGATTTCTGACGTAAATGCAAAAAAAGAATTGTGGGATGGGAAAGTTAAAACGCTTTCTGATACTTCCAAAATCAAAGAAATCGAAGCCACAATTCAGACTATTTCCAAGCAAAAAGATGTTCTTAAACAGGCCCAAGGTATTAAAGATCTTAACGATTTGCTTAAAGATGTGAGTAAACAATATAAAGAAATTCAAACCGCTTCAAAACAGCTTCAAGGCGAAGTTAATGCTGTTGCTCAGTATCCAAAAGAACTTGAGAACTTAGTGAAAGAAGATATAGCCTCTTTGAAAGATCGATTTGCTGTACCTGAAATTGATTTTAAAGATATGGCGATGCATTTGTTTGCAGGGGAATTTGCTGAATATATTGCGAAGGCCAGAAAATATCAGGCGCTTGCAAAACAATATATCCCAGAGAAAAAAGATAAAGAGGAAGTTATCCCTACTAAACGTGCGGTAGGAAAAAACTTCGATTTTCCAATTACAACTGGCTACCCTCTATTTTGGCTCAAGCGAGCAGCTCTTAGTTCTAAAGGAACTGCAGACTCCTATACAGGTAAAGTTTCTGGAGAGCTAACCAACGTCACCACTTCACCAAAAACCGTTGGTAAGCCGATCATACTTGATATGCGTGGAGATTTTCCAGGTGTGAAAGTAATGGGTGTTCAGGCCATGGTCACTGTGGATTTTACTAAAGCAGTCTCGGAGCAAAAAGCTTTAATTAAAGTTGGGTCGTTCGTTGTTCCAGAAAAAATGTTTGTTAATGATGAAAAAATGAAATTTGGATTTATTAATGCAATTGGCTCATCGACGATAAAAGTTCACATGGCAAATGAACAAATTTCTATGTCGTGGGATTCTGTTATGAGTAATCCGAAGTTTCTCATCGAAAGCAAAACAAAACTTGCTCAGGAAATATTAACTAATATCATGAACGGTATTTCAGTTGTCACAGTCAACGGTTCGGTTGCTGGGACATTTAAAAATCTAGATATGAAAATTAGTTCAAACCTTGGTGATGAATTAGGAAATGGATTCAAACGAGAAATTGGAAATAAAATTGCTGAAGCTCAAAATAAAATTCAAAGCCTAGTTGATGAAAAGATAATGAAACCGAAAAATGATCTTATGGCCGCCATTGGCGGAAATAAAGCGAATCTATCTTCACTTAGTAACGTCGGTGAACTTTATAAGAAGAACGAAGACCGGATCAAAGCAGAAATTGAGAAGCTTAAAAAAGGCGGAACAAGTGATCTGAAAGATAAGGCCAAGAAACTACTTAAAGGTTTCAAGTTCTAATAACGCTCGATTTAATCTTCATATTTTCACACTCTTACTTGGTGAGGGTGTGAAAATAACATCTTCTCACACCTTTTTCAGACTATTGTAATCAACTAATTTCGATTCTAAGCTTTATCTAATGAAAAATAAATTATCGAGCATGGATATAGCTCTTATCACCCTGTGGAGTGTACTTCTCATGAGCTCGTTATTTATCAATACTGATTTACTCTTTGGCTGGCCAATGCAAGTTCACCTCGCAGTTACTGGTGCCTTGATTGCATTCAGGATTTTATTAAAGAATCGTTCTGTTATTAAATCGAGCTTCTAGTTTAATAGCCAACTAGTTTTCTAAGTGCCGTTAAAACATCACTCGTCTGAGGTAAAATCTCTTCCTCTAAATCAGGACAATAAGCAACGTGAACGTCTTTTGAACAGACACGTAGAATTGGTGCATCCAACATTTCAAAACAATTCTCGTTAACCCAAGCAGCAATCTCACCAGCATAACCAGAAGTCTTATGCTCTTCATGACAAACAAGTAAGCGATGAGTTTTCGACAAAGATTTTTTGACAGCATCAAAATCAAATGGAGCGATTGTACGAGCATCTAGAATCTCAATCGTATAACCATCCTTTTCAAGTTCCTTGGCCGCTTCCACAGATTTTTGAACCAAAGCACCCCAACAAACAATTGTTGCGTCTTTACCTTCTTTTACAACTCGAGCTTTACCTAAAGGAATCATGAACTCCTCACCTGGATCAGCTGAACGGTTATAACCTTGATAATAGAGATGTTTATGTTCAAGAAAAAGTACAGGATCATCACAACGGATAGCAGTTCTGAGTAATCCAATAGCATCTAAAGCATTTGAAGGATAAACAACTCTTATCCCAGGATTGTGAGTAAATAGTGATTCACCTGATTGAGAGTGATAAATGGCCCCACCACGAAGATAGCCACCAATTGGAACACGTATAACCATCGGACATTTGAAGTCACCACCAGAGCGGTAACGTGTCGTCGCCATTTCATTTTTGAGCTGCATATAAGCAGTCCAGATATAATCAAAGAACTGAATTTCAACTACAGGCTTAAGACCACGCATCGCCATTCCGATGGCCCGACCAATAATATTAGCTTCTGCCAAAGGTGAGTTAAAAACTTGGCCAGGTTTAGCGGCTTTTTGAACACCATGGGTAACTTTAAAAACTCCACCCTTACCTTTAAGATCTGGATTTTCGTATTTATCTACTTCTGTAAAATCTGCTACATCCTCACCGAAAACCATCATCAGAGGATTTTTCTTAACCTCTGATTTCAAGGTCATATTAATTGCAGTCGCCAGAGGTATATCTTCTTTGCCTGTGAAATCGGCCTTTGATTCAAACTTACTGGAAGTAGGATCAATCTCTGAGTACAAGTGATCCATATAAGTTGATTTATCAGGCCATGCGTTTTCAAGCGCCCTATTCATGGCATCACGAAGTTCTTTAGTTGCTTCATCTAAAGCACCTTTAACTTCCTCAGTCGTAAAGAGACCAGTTTCAATTAGAAATTTTGGATATGAATTAAAAACGTCGAGCGTAGCTTCATTCGCTAAATCATCTTTCGTCCTATAGTAAGAGTGATCATCAGATAGAGAATGTGAATATGGACGAGTCACATTTGCGTGAACGAGCACTGGTCCATTTCCGGCACGCATATATTTCTCAACGTCAACCATCGTATTATATGAATCAATTGGGCAATTCCCATCACAGGTAAAAATCTTAAGACCTGGAAAATTGGCCAGAGCAACTGAAATTGAACCACCCGGAGTGTTTAACCACACCGGCGTAGAAATAGCATAACCATTATCTTCTACCATGAAAAGGACTGGTAGTTTATTTACACAAGCAGTTGTTAATCCTTCCCAGAACTCGCCTTGAGCAATTGTGCCATCACCACATGAAGTATATACGATTTCGTGATCATGATAAATGGGGCTGTCTTTAAGTTTCATTTTCTTCAAATGCAAACCCGCTTCCGCTACTCCACATGCCTGAAGAAACTGAGTCCCGGTACAAGACGATTTGTTAACAATATTTAATTTAACGTTACCCCAATGCGCTGGCATCATACGTCCGTGAGATGCCGTATCACCTACATTTCCATTTGCCTGACAAAGCATTTCATATGGAGTGACACCAAGACCAATACATAGGGCGCGGTCACGATAGTACGGGATAAAATAATCGTGCTTTGGTTTTAAGACTTTTGCCACGGCCGAAAGAATACCTTCATGTCCCGCTCCCGAGATTTGAAAGAATGCCTTACTCTGTTTCTTCATCGTAATTTCTGTGTCATCTGTTTTACGTGAGACAAAGATATTATTCAAAAACCATAAGAGGTCAGCTTTAGAGAGTTTATTTTTACGAATCAGCTCAAGCTTCTGATCATACTTGGGATTAGATTTTGAACTCACTTCAGTTGCCTTAGTTCCAGGTGTATTTGTGCGCATAGCTAGCTTTCCTTTAAATTGATCGCTTCATCTTAACTAAGAGGGTACAAAAAATCCACTAATCGAACTCCAAGGATGCTATTTCTCAATGTGTTGAAAGCGAAAAATCTTATCAAGCAGGACCCCATTTGCCCTAACAGAGAGATCTATAATCTGGTTTTCATCAGGATAGGCAATTTCAAATTCCCAGACTCCATTTTTAACCATCTTAGGGATTGAAATTTCCCCTATGCCCATAAAAACAATGTCCGGCTCATGCTGAACTACAACTAGTGAACCGTCTTTATCTTTTAAAGTAAGTCTGGCCTTAAGATGATAAAATTCATTAGAGACTATTACGATTGAGGAATTTTCCTGAACAGGTTTTTTAAAACTCACAAGTTGATGCTTCAAGATCTTTTTTTGAACAAAAAATTTCAGAGTACTAAAGTTCAAGCTTTCTTTATCAATTTCTACTTTATATCGCCCCAATGAAATTCGGCGAACATGACTCGTCAGAATTTTCTTGGCATCTTTAACAACAATATCATGTAGCTCCACATCTACTAAGGCCTTCTGAGTATTTCTAAATTCCAGATAAAATTGATGAAGATCCGAATGGCCGGTACCTGAAAATAATTTAATAGTGCTACGTTTGGCATCCACTTCACCAAAAGAAATGGCTTGGGTAGAAGCAACGTTTCGTGCCGGCCTGGAGGCGCAAGACATTACAAAAAATAGAGAAAGTAATATAGCTAATCTCATCTACGGACTTATCGGAAGCAAAATCAAAATATTCAAGTAAAGAATCACAAAAAAAGGCCCCAGCAAGGGGCCCTAACATACTGATATCTAAAAAGAAAACTTACTTAAGAGCTTGAACTGCTTCGAATGCATCCACAATCGTCCCAGATTTAGAAAGAGAACTGAACAATACAGCACTCTCAGTTCCAGGAAGGTACACTTTCAGTTTTGGATAACGACGAGAAGTATCGATTAAAAGAGAACGAAGAGCTGCAGCATCTAAACTTGAATCGTAAGAAAGAACAAGGGCAGCAACACCAGCAACTGTTGGCGAAGCCATTGAGGTTCCGGAATACGTGTCATAAGAGTTATCTGGAGTAGTGGAAAGAATGTCCACACCCGGTGCAAAGAAATCCACGCTACTTTTACCATAGTTAGAAAAATCTGCAGGAAGACTTAAACCTTTTTCGAAAGAAGAGGCACCAATCTCAAGCCAGTTAGAAAACTCAATACCTTCAACTTTATTTTTTCTATTCGGAAAATTTGGTTCAGTGTCATTATTCGCGTTTGAATTACCGGCGGCATGAACCAAAAGAACACCTTTACTCTCAGCGTACTTAACGGCTTCATCCACGACTCTTTTGTAAGGAGAATAAGATTTACCAAAACTCATATTAATAATTTTGGCACCATTATCAACAGCGTAACGAATACCGTTTGCTACGTCTTTATCCCGCTCGTCACCATTTGGCACAACTCTTACTGCCATTATTTTTACGTTCGTTGCAATACCTTTAATACCAAAGTTGTTGTCTCTAAGAGCTGCAATCGATCCAGAGACGTGAGTTCCATGACTTGAATCAGGACCAATGACATCACTGTTCCCATAAGATTTTTCGTTTTGATTAGAATAATTATCAGCAACAATTGATCGTGGGTTAAATCTTTCGTTATAGTTGTATTTCAGCTGATCACCGTAAGCTTCAAGAACGCGATTGATGCGGGCAAGATCAATACCATTAGAGAGCAGGGCCAACATCTCTGCCTTCGCTTTCAAAACTGCACCATCTGTTGATTCAAGAGCGCGAACTGATTCAAGAGAAATTTCGGTCACTCCCGCAGCTTTAAGAATCGCTTCGCTCTTCTTATAAGTATCGAGACGTTTCGTGTAGCTATCTACAATTTTCTTCGCATTATCAACAGCCTCTCCAACTTCTTTAGTTAAAGCTGCCAGGTAGTCAGCTTGAGCGACTGTAAGAACTTCGCCCAAATCTTCAACTTGATTTTTCAGCTTTTTCATTCTGACAAGTTCACGAGTGACTTCTAGAGAGTCTGCACCAATTTGCGCATCAGGATTTCCTTTTATAAGGCGAATTCCGTTTGCAAGTGTCGCATCCTTCTCAATTTTGGCCATACCCTTAGTACCACCAATAAAGTTCCAGCCAAACACATCATCAATGTAACCGTTGTTATCATTATCGATACCGTCATTTGCAATTTCTCCAGCATTGATCCAGATTTTCCCTTGCAGATCTTCGTGGTTAACATCTACACCTGAATCGATAACTGCAACAATAATGTCTTCACTTTGTGGTGAGGGAAAAGTCACATATGTCTCTTCAGTTCTCACACCTTCCGCGCCATCGGCAGGAGAAAGGTTAAACCAGTTCTCAGGCGCCACATCCATAAACGATTTTTGAAGCAGAGTTCCCTTAGCACTTTTTAAAACTACCGTTTTAGTTTCAGCAATGGCCTTAAGATCAAGCACTGCTTTGGGAATAACCTGAACAGTAGCAAAAGCGCTTGAAAGAGAAATTGGTAAAGCTAAAGCCAGAAGTGCTTTTCTAGACATCATAGGAATCCGCCCTTTGTAGATGAAAAAATCATCTCACTCTAATGCAAAATTAAAAGTTGTGACAAGTTGTACTGGAAGGATTGTCAGCTAATATTGGATTTTCTTGGGACAAATTGGTGAAGTGGTGTAATTTTTACACCACTTTTTAATGTTTTTTTACCGTGTTGCGATAAATCCAGTCCCTTAAATTCTTCCTCGTCAGAAACTCGCATGTTTCTAGCGTAGTTACTAATAAAATAAAGTGCATAGTATCCAACAAAACAAAAAGCCATAACGATTAAAAGGGACAATAGGTGGAAAAAAAAGGTTTTTGTTTCGCCAAAAATCAGACCTACATTCTTAGCAAATACAATAGTTAAAATCATACCCACAATTCCACCCTGAATAGAGTGGGCCAGACGGTTCCACCTGTAAAATCTAGCACTCCCCAGTTTCAAAGAAGGCCGTCGGGATGACAGGTCATGTGAGCAAGAGGTGTGTAGATAAAAGGCCCCCATACATAGTATCTTACTTATAAGAATACCATATATAGGGAAAATGCAATTACTCGTTAAGTTCAATTCCAACTTTTATTGGTCGTTCGATAGTTAGCCCAAGGGATTTAAAAACATCCACAATTTCTGATGGCCGAATACTTGCCCCTTGCTTAACGGCGGCAGTAAGAAAAATTCCCGATGTTCGGCAGGGAGAAACTTCATCGATAATTTCAAGAATCTTCTCGTTCAAATTTAGCATTCCGAAATCCAGGTCGATTAACATCGGTCGGATGTCTTTATCTATAAAGACTTCATCTTTTTTAGAATAAGACTGGATAATAATTTGTTCTTGCGAACGAAGCTTCTTCACCACATCAGATGCCATCTCGCCATTTTGAACCGGGATAAAATACTTGAAAGACTTAGCCGAGTCCTGAATTGAAGGAGTCTTATTAGTGATGACAGTAATGTTCTTGAAAATAATCCCTGGCTCTGAATGTTTTTGAAGAATTGCTAAAACTTCCGAAAAATCAGTCCATTCAGTCGGGACCCGGACATCAAAATACTCTGTGAGAGAGCTAATTCCTAAAGTTAAGGCAGGGCCAAATGAAAGTAATGGGCGGAGATTATAACCTTCAGAATGAAGAGTCTCTAGGCTAGATCGCTTAAAAATTCTCTGCATGACTTTTTGCAGATCAAGATGAGAAATAAAAGTGATTGGACCGATCTTAGAAAATTCAATTCTGTACTTTGCCCCAACAAATTGATTTCTTTTTTCACGTAATTCAGCGATATCTTTTTTCAAGACTTCAGGTGGAACGTATTCTTCATTTTTAATTGCTTTCATTCCTGATAGAAAATCTCTGCGCTCTTGAACCATTCCCTTAAGATCACAGGCCACTCCACAGTGGTAACAAACAAGCTTTTTCTTATCTATATCAAATGTCTTCTCTAACGTTTCAAGGTTCGAATGGTGAACAACCATGCCGTAAACTTTACCACAAGGAGGAGAAAGTCGATTATGAGTAGCTTTTTTCCATTCGATTTCCAAAAATCTTTCAGTCAGACCAACATCAATATGATCCCAGGCCAATTTACCATTCATAGGAATCGTTCCTAAGAAAAACTCCGTATTAAGACCTGAATCTTCAACACACTTTACCCAAAGATTATAATTAAATGTTTCATCCCAACCATCAAAACGGGCACCTTGGTTCCAAGCATTATAAATAATATGGGCAACTCGTCTGTCACCGCGCGCGATAATACCTTCCAGATGCGAGATTTTTGAATAATGTTTTCTAAAATTTAAGCGATAGGTTTCAGCAAGATCTTTCAGCATAGTTTGCTTACGTTCAATCTCTGGCAACGTAATCATACTCGCCCATTGAAAAGGAGTATGTGGTTTCGGGACAAATGAAGAAACAGATATGGTTAGAGTTGGATTTCTTACTCCGCACTCAGTTGCCTTTTTACGGGCCTTGGCGGCAGTTTCCATGATCGCCATAACATCTTCATCTTCCTCAGTTGGAAGACCTATCATGAAGTAGAGTTTCATTTTAGTCCAGCCCCGCGAAAATACGCTAACGGCCGTTTTCATGAGATCTTCTTCAGTGACGTTTTTATTTATTACGTCACGCATACGTTGTGAGCCCGCTTCAGGGGCAAACGTAAGGGAAGAATTTTTAACTTCGGCCATTTTGTCTAAAATTCTTTCATCTAGCCCATAGGCGCGAAGTGAAGAAATTCCAAGAGTGGCGTTTTCTTTTGATAATTTGTCTAATAATTCAATTACCAGTGGAGTTACAGCAGAATAATCAGCAGTGGAAAGGCAAGTAAGGGAAGCTTCATCAAAGCCTCCATTCTTAAGTCCATCCATCATCATTTTGACTACGTTCTCTGGGCTTCGCTCACGGACTGGACGGTAAATCATCCCCGCCTGACAAAAGCGACAACCCTCAGTACAGCCACGAGCAAGCTCAACTGAGAAACGATCGAAGATCGCAGTCATATGGGGAATAGGTGATTTTGTTGGGAAAGGATAATTTGCAAGGTTATCAACAAAAAATCTCTCAATTCTATCAGGAATCTCTCCTGCGAATTCTGGCTTGGCCCCAGTAACAACTTCCATCTGAGTCATATTATCAATGGCCGTGTCGTAGAACTTAGGAACATAGATCCCTTTCCACTTAGCAAGCTCGAATAAAATCTGATCACGTTTTAAACCTTGAGCACGGGCCTCTCCAATAAAGTGAGTGATGCGTGCAAAGAGTTTTTCACCATCACCAATAACGACAAAGTCCATAAATGGAGCAAGGGGTTCTGGATGAGTTGCACAAGGACCGCCACAAATTACGAATGGTTCATTTTCAGTTCGGTCTTTGGTCCATATGGAAATTCCACCCAAATCAAGCATATTTAAAATGTTTGAATAACTCATTTCATACTGAAGAGAAAAACCAACGATATGAAAATCTTTGAGTGGTTTAAAATTTTCAAGACTTACTAAATTTAAATTACGACTTCGGATTTCTTTTTCCATATCAATCCACGGCGCAAAACAACGTTCTGCAAGCATACCAGGATGTTGATTTATTTCATCGTATAGGATTTTCATCCCTAAGTGACTCATTCCAATTTCATATGTATCAGGAAAACAAAGTGCGACTCGGGAAAGTGTTTCTTCCCAGTTCTTGCGGATAAGAAAATGCTCTCCACCAATATATCGTGCAGGCTTTTCAACTTTTTCGAGAAATGATGCGTAGGGATTGTGCGAGGCCATTACGGGCTCCTTCATACAAATTGTTTCTCTCTTAATTACGAGAGGAAGGATTAGAACCTTCTATCGGAAGAAGGCATTTTCTAACAGAAAGAGTGTTTAATGGGAAGGCTAAAATTAGAACCCTGAAAACATAGAAATCACCCAACGACGGTCCTCTTGCTCTCTAAAACCGTCCAAAGAGCGGTCAATAGCGTATGTCGTGAGGTCCAGACCAAATGAGCGAGCTCGAACACCTATTCCGCCTGACCCCCAACCGTCACCGTAACCTAAACGAAGAAATAGCCTGCGATTAAAATCTAATTCCATCCCTGCGGCCATTCTTCTTTTAACGTCTGTGTCGTAGGAATTATTCATATCTTTTAAATTTAATTCCATGTGCAAGCGAGATTTTTTTGAGATTTGTGGAGTAAGGGAAAAACCAACATCGATGGTTTGTTTAATTTTATCAGGACCACCATTAGCACTTACATCTGACCAATCACTACTGGTAGCATTTCTCAAAACTGCGGAAAAAGTCGGAAGAAGAGCTACCGGAATTGTCAGTTTTGTTCCCGCAGTGACTTGCAGACTTTTACCAGTTTTATAATCAGAGTCAGCAATCACTGTAGGAGCAGTAGGGAGAAAACTTTTGTAAAGATCACGACGAATCAAATAAACGCCTGAAGCACCGAACTTTAGAACTCCGCCAAAAAGAGATCCACTGAGTGACATGACTGGGCCATGATCTCTTCTCTCGGCAATTTCAAAAGTATTTAAGGCATTGTTTGGATCAGGATCAAGATCATTGATAGTGGAGCGGTTTCTTTGTGACGCCAAATAACCTAAAGTTAAACCTCTCACCGTGAAATTTGGAAAAAGATTTACGCGAGAATGAGCAAGTTCGCCTTTATTTTCAGCTAACATTGATCTCATTTCAGACGGATCAAATGAATCTACATAATTTCCTGGTATTTCAGTCGCGGCGCCAGGGCCCAAAACTTTAAGCAAACCGCTACTACCTTCAAAATGAATATTTCCAATATTAAATTGTGGTCTGCGAACGGTACCCAAACCGGCCGGATTATAAAATGAAGAACTGGCATCATCAACTTTACATATGAAGGCATTACCCATCGCGAGTGCACGAGACGAAGTTATAAATTCTGGGAAAGCATGATCTTCAAAAGTTAATTCGGCCCTAGCAGGCAGGGATAAAAAAAGCAGAAAAATTGATAAGGTTAAAAGAACAGTTTTCACTCTTATATTTTAGCCGATTTAGGGCCTCTCCTGAAGAGCGGCAAAAGACACCTTACCAGCTAACGCCGACCGAGTAGCCGTAGATAAAATTGGCAATGTCTTTGGTATCTGTCGTCTGAAGTTGTTGATAGCCAAACTCTAGTTTTCCAAAAAAAGAGCCTACGTCTGCTTCCAATCCCCCGTAGAGGGCCATGACCTTAGTTTGATACTCCGGCGACAGGCCATTAATGGTTGCATCAGTAGAAGTTACTTTGCCAGCGAAGCTATAATTGGCGTAAGAAAATGTTGAGTAGGCGAGAATCATTTCACTAAATCTAAAACCATATAAAAGTAGAAATTCACTACCTTTCAATTCAAAGTCGACTGTAGTTCCACCTTCAGTTTCATATGAGTTACCACCAAAGGCAGCTGAAATGGCCATCTTGTGGCCAGTGCCCTTTCCTGTTCTTGAACTTCCAAGAAACTGGTATTTTGCCCCGAGAAGAGTATTCCCTGAACCTATATGAGTCCAAAATAAATCAATCTGGTCCAGTAGCGAAGTTGAAAAAAGAAACCCTGTCCGACTTATAAGCTGATTGCTCACTCCATCATTAACTGAAGCATTCGAAAGATCTGCAGTAAGCTGGTTAGCTGAAGTCACCATGAGTTCAAACTGGCCATTTAAAGCCCCCCCTTGAGATTCGGGAGTCATGAATCGATTGGTTGCAATCAAGTATTTGGTGGCGCACCCAATTTGGAGAAACATGAATATGAAGAGCAGAAATCTCATTTAAGTATTTTATATCTATCAGCTTTTTAAATATCTTAAACAATTTTCAGGCTTTTTTTGCCTACACTTAATCTAGTCTTTTCAATGAGTTGGCTGCTGCAGTTTCTATTAACAAAATTTTAATAAAAGCCGATGAAATAATACGGGGGGGAAACGTTTAAATGTCCCATTTTATAGGCCTTGTAGGTTTAATATTATTGTTACTTGGATGCCAGGTTAAAGAGCAGACGGATGCTGGCGTTCTCATTGCCGGTAACGTTCCCACTACTAACGCATTCACTGTAGGTCTTCCGTCTAATGGTAGCTATCAACAAGGTACCAATCTAGACTTTACTCTCACTCACCCATTTGATGTTACAGTCGTAGGTAATCCAAGACTGACTCTTACTGTTGGTGCAACAACGAAGTACGCTGATTACTTTTCTGGATCTGGGACAAAAACTCTGACGTTTCGTTACTCAGTTGAAGCGGCAATGAATGATACAGATGGAATAGCCGTTGCAACCACTGTTGATTTAAATGGTGGAACATTAACCTTCGATGTCGCTACTGCTGCTTTAACAACTATTTCGGTAGGATCAACGACTAAAATTCTTGTCGATAATACGACACCTTCAGTCTCTAGCACTACCTTTGGAACAAAAGGCATTTACAAGCTCGCGCAAAAGGTAAATGTCACAGTCGTGTTTGATGAAAAAGTTGTGGTTACGGGTTCTCCACAAGTTCAAATAAATCTTTCTGGAGTTACTAAGAATGCGACTTATGCCTCAGGAACCGGAACAACCAGTTTAGTTTTCTCCTATACAGTCGTAACAACCAACAAAGATCTTGATGGACTTGATTTACTTTCAGCAAGTTTGAATAGTGGAACAATAAAAGATGTGGCCGGCAATAATGCAACTTTTGCAGTTACTCCAGGACCTATGACTGGCATTTATGTTCATGATGTTCCAACTCTTATTACACCTGTAACAGCGTCTGCAAATAAAACTTATGTGGTAGGAGAAACTATCACATTAACTGCAGTTTCCTCGAGAGCAATAACAGTCACAGGGTCGCCCCTTATTGCTTTAGATATTGGCGGAGTAACTGAATATGCGATTTACCAGTCAGGCTCAGGTACGACATCTTTGATATTTGATTTTGTAGTTGGTGCAGGAGATGTTGATACAAATGGTATTAGTGTGACTGGAGTTATTGAACTCAACAGTGGAACTCTCATCGACAGTAATATTGATCCAGTTCTCGCTCTAACATTCACTGCCCCAAGCACAACATTAGTTAAAGTTGATGGTGTTATTCCTTCCATAACCTCAATTACTCCTCCAGCAAATGCAACATACCTAATCTCTCAGCAGATGAATTTCAGTGTTGTTTTTTCTGACACTGTAACTGTGACAGGAACTCCTACACTTGATTTTTTTGCAGGAGTCACAACCATAAATTCAACTTATATTTCTGGTTCAGGTACAAATACACTTCTTTTTAGATACACACCGATTGCGGGGATTGATGATGCAGACGGTATTGATTTGAGTGCTGTTAACCTGACTTCAGGTACGATTAAAGATAGTAGTGGAAATGATATTGATGTGACTATTCCAGCAGTTGATACATCGTCCGTATTAATTGATGCTATTCTTCCAAGCATCATTTCGGTTACGGCCCCTGCAAATACAACCTATCTTGTTGGAACAACCATGGATTTCTCTGTTCTCTTTAGTGCAGCAGTGACTGTTACGGGTGCACCAAGCTTGGCCTTTGAGACGTCTGATGGAACAAAAGCTGCAACATATTATTTGTCGGGTTCAGGTACTACAACTCTAGTCTTCAGGTACACTGTCGTGAGTAATGATTATGACTATGATGGTATTACCGTTAATTCACCATTAGCTCTGAATGGCGGAGCAATTATAGATTCAAATAGCTACGCCTCAACTCTTACATTTACTCCACCTGTTACCACAAGCGTATTAGTTGATGCCTCGCCTGCACTTATTACATCTGTAACACTTCCTTCTTCGAGAACATATGGCGATGGGGAACTTTTAAATTTCACGGTTGTTTTTAATAAAAACGTAACCATCTCAGGAACACCACGACTCACCCTCAATTTTGGGGGCACAACAGTATATGCCAACTTTCAGTCAGGGGGTGGAACAAAAAATATTGTTTTTAGAAAAACTGTTGGTTCTCCAGACGTAGATACGGACGGTATTGGGCTAAGCTCTCCTGTTGGGCTGAATTTTGGAACTATTAAAGATTCAAATAACATCCCAGCAACACTAACCTTCACTGTTCCAAATACTTCAGGAATTCTTGTCGATTCTCAAGGACCAGCAATTACTTTGGTGTCGGTCCCTTCAAATAATACCTATGTGACGGGACAAAATTTAAACTTCACCGTGGATTATAGTGAAATAGTAAACGTAACTGGAACGCCCAGACTTACTTTGACTATTGGTAGTACTACTCGTTATGCGAATTATTTTTCAGGAAGTGGCTCATCTTCTCTCGTGTTTAAACACACGGTTATAAGTAACGATTTGGATTCTAATGGTATCGCAATGGCCGCCGCAGTCGATAACAATGCTGGAACAATTCAAGATGCATCTTCAAATAATGCCACAACTGCATTAACTGCACCTACTCTAACAGCAGTTCTTGTGGATGCCATCCTTCCAACAATCTCTTCAGTGACAGCTCCGGCCAATGCTGTTTATTCAAACTCAACTGTAATGAACTTTACGGTGAATTACCTGAAGGATGTCACTGTTGTAGGAACTCCTCGTATACACTTAGACATACTAGGCGTAACGAAATATGCAACCTACGTATCAGGCTCTGGAACCACTGCACTTTTGTTTAGATATACTCCGGCTACAACTGATTTTAATATGAATGGAACGGCAACACTCAATTCTAATAATATTGATTTGTATGGTGGAACAATGAAGGATGTTTTAAACAACAACGCAGCTTTAGCCTTGGGATCTATAGATTTATCAAAAGTTCATATTAGTTATCCTGGACTCGGTGCCTGGTTTGATGTCTCTGATGCCACTACAGTAAGTACCGTTTTCTCTTCTCCAAATTATCAAACATCTGATTTTAACGACAAATCTGGCAATGCTCGGCATGCAACTCAAAATGTCTTAGCTGCGGACAGACCTTATTATTTATCATCGGGTTTTGGTACCAACAACAAGCCCTATCTTCAAAACAATACTTCAGATTTTATGAACCTTGCATCCAACGTTGCGAACGTTAAAAACGTCATTATGATATTTAAAACGCCAGCGACTATCGCCACAGGTCCAATTTTTGCGACAAATGCTGCTATGCTTATGGGAACAACACTCAGCGGAACGGGAGCTCTTAGTTTTAATACTGCTGCTAAATGGAAAATAAATGGTGGAACGCTGAGTGCTAACGCTGCGACTTCAAGTACAGCAGGTACTCTAGTCGCCAATACTTGCTATATCGCTTCGGGAGTTTACACAACTGCTCAAAGTCCTACTGTTCAAAGCTTAGGCTCAACTACATTCCTAGGCCAGTATGCTGAAGTCATGGTATACACCAGTGCATCGACGTTTACAGATAGGGAGCTTACAGTAATTCACAACTATCTAAATACAAAATACGGTTGCTACTAAAATCTATTCTGTCGCATTTATTGAAGAATTTTTTGTTGAATAATAATTTACGTTTGGCCCAGGATCACGATTGATTGTGAGTTGAAGATCATCAATGTAATGATCCATTTTTTTTTCATCAATTTTTATCAACTGAGTTTTATTCTTCGCAAAAAAGTTCAGAAAGTTGTCTTTCAAATTACCTAATCTAGTCAGTAATTCATGTTGGTTCATGATAAATCTCCTCAGAAAAGTTTTTATCTTCTTTTATGTAAGCAGCAACGGTGCCACGGGGATGTGGTTTTAAGATTATAACTTTATGAGTGGGGCACCAAAGTAATGAGGCAAAAAAAAGGCCTAATCGAGTAGATTAGGCCCATAACTGAGTTGCTTGATTTTAATTAGCCGCGACGGTTTTTCTGACCCGGCAGTCTGAAATTTGTCTTACCAAGATAAGCATTTTTAATATTTCGAATTGATTCAATTCTCTTCTCGGCCATTACATCGGCAGCTTTGTTCACTGGGATATTTTGCTCGTCAGAAATTCTAAAAACTTCAAGAGTTTTATCATAAATCGTATCAATCATGCGGCGAGATTTAGAATCCGCCCAGCCTTCAAATTCGATTGAAACGTTCATGAGTCCACCGGCATTGATAAGATAATCGGGAGCATAGAAAATGCCTTTTTCTCTAACAACCTGGCCATGACGATCATCTTTAAGCTGATTATTTGCAGCACCTGCAATAATTTTGCATTTAAGCATAGGAATGGTTTCATCATTAACGGAAGCGCCTAGGGCACATGGAGCATAAACATCACAAGCAGTGGTGAAGATTTCCAGGCCAGATACAAATTTTGCATTTGGAAAAGACTGTTTCATCTTCTCAATTCCACGCTCATTAATATCTGTGTAAATAATATGAGCTCCCACTTCATTCAAAAGTTTTGCCAGCTCGAAACCAACTGAGCCCACCCCTTGAATCGAAACGGTTTTTCCTTTCAAACTTCTGTTACCAAACGCTCTGGTGGCCGAAGCTTCAATTCCACGAAACACACCTAGTGCAGTATAAGGAGAAGGGTTGCCTGAACCGCCATACTGCTGGGCCACGCCAGTTACATAGTTTGTTTCAGCAAAGATATGCTCAATATCATCAACACTTGTATTAACATCTTCAGCTGTGATGTAGCGGCCATTGAGAGATTCAATAAATCGACCGAAAGAACGAAAAAGTGCTTCTGATTTATCTTTTTTAGGATCGGCGATAATAACCGCTTTACCACCACCAAGATTTAGTCCTGATACAGCTGCTTTATAAGTCATCCCTCTTGAAAGTCTGAGCACATCAATCAGTGCCTCTTCTTCACTCGCGTATTGCCATAAACGGGTTCCGCCTAAAGCTGGACCCAGAGTTGTATCATGGATGGCGATAATGGCCTTAAGACCACAAGATTTATCCTGGAAATAAACCACTTGCTCATGGCCCATTGAATACATTTTCTCAAGAGTTAACATTTTGAGTTCCTTTAGACATGAGTTAGACTTAATTTGAACGCGTGAATTTTCTTAAACCATGATGATTTTGACAAGGTGAATCCCTATGCCCAGAGTGTCAATTGACGGCACAGACAAGACATTTGAAGTAAAGGAGGGTGAAATCCTTTACGATTCACTTTATGACCGAGACTACGAGCTTCCGCATGGCTGTTTATCAGGCTCCTGTGGTGCATGCCGAGTGGAAGTCATTACTGGAAAAGAAAACCTGATGCCAGCGGGCGTGATCGAAAAAAATACGATTGATTCTCTAAAAGAAGAATTCACAAAAGTTCATGGAGAAAAATTTGTTGCAGGCAAAGAAATCAGATTGTCATGCCGGGCAAAAGTCCTGGGCAACGTCATTATCTGCCCAATAAAGTAGCCCGTTTTTTAAAACTCTTCAGCTGATGTTGATCTTATATCAATTAACATTTCATCTTCTTCAAAATTATTTTTATCTTTTTTGGGGTCCTGAGAATAAGTCATTTCTAAATGATCCAGCATTTTTTCATAAGAACGTTTAGTTGCTTTTTCCTTCTGATCTTTTGATCTTAACAAGGCAAAACCCAGGAGAGAAATGGCTCCCCAAATTGCGAGAAGAGGAAAAGCTGGCATCGTTTGAGTCGTATCTTTCGATACATGTTGATGAATTTCTTTGGTGATTTTGAGATCAATTAACGCTTTTTCCAGATTAGTAGCAAATACAGAATTGCCTGAATTCTTAGTTTTCTCTGCCGCAATAAGCGAGTGAACTTCATCTAAGGCCGGCCCATAAACTTCTTCATAAGTTATTTTCTTAGGGGCCGAGTTATTATCATTTTTTTTCTGGTTATAATTATCAATGAACAGGTACGTGGTTAAACAACCACCAATCATTATGAGACCCATGACTTTTGTTAAATATGTAGTTTTCATTATTTTCTCCATTCAAAGTATACACTAGTGATACAGTGCTCAGACAAATGGGGAAAAAATTACTGGAGTTGAGGGGTCAGATTAGTTATGGCCTAGAAGGCGCTTTTTTCGCTCATTCGTTCGTATAATCAAATTGATAGCAGTTGCTGCAGAAACAGCATTATCCCAAGCAGTATAGATTTGCTTACGGGTATTCGCCTTAAGATCCCCTGCTACATACAAACCAGAGACTGAGGTTAGACCATTCAAGTCACCTTTTACAAATCCTCTTTCATCCAATTCAGCACCCAACTGCTTGGCCAATTCGTTGTAAACAATCATACCCATTGAAACAAAACTCATCTCGGCTTCAATAAAATTGGCATCCTCGAGAACAAATCCCTTAAGAATTTTACCTTTCTCTTCACCCTTAATTTCTTTAATCAGGGTCGTCATGACGTTAATATTATAAAGCGTAATTAACTTTTGAGTATCGGGCTGGAAAGTAGGTTCTTTACCATTGGTAAGTATGGTCATTTCAGGACAGTGATAGCGCTCATAAAGCATGATCGCCGCCCAGGCAGCACTATTATCATGGCCAATGATGGCAGTTTTTTTATCCAAAACATGATGACCATCACAAATCAGGCAATAATCAATTGTCTGAGCGTTGGCATAATCAAAAACCGTTTCAATTGTTCCCTGAATATGTGGCTGAACATCCATGACCCCGGTACACAGAATCACAAAACTTGCTAAATATTTTCGGTCTTTAGAATCTACAATTTCAAAGAGATCTTTTTCATTTTTTTTAATACTTACAACGCCACAATTTTTCTGGATATGAAAATTATCTTTAAAGGCCGATTCCTGAATCCATTTAAGTGTCTCTAAATTGGGATCCTCGATCCCTCTTTTATACCCTAAATGAGCGGGGACATTTTCAACTTTACGTACCCATAATGCGCGTGATTTTTTTTTGTCTTTTGGAGAGCCGGAAAAAAACAAGCATTCATCGTTGTTCAATATGGTTCGAAGGGCGGCCATCGTACCAGCAGATCCACCACCTATTACACACACAGAATAAACTTTTTCAGACATTTACTTGGCGCCAACTACTTTTTGGTGATCTTCTTTTTTGTTCTTATCAGAGTTGTCAGTAGCATCAGAATCACGAAGGTACTCACCGTCTACTGATTTGATTTTTACTTCTTTAATTTCATAGTTTTTCACCCTAACTATTTCAAATGAATATCCATCCCAGATAACTAGATGTCCTTTTTTAGGAAAACTATTACCAAGCTGCTCCATCAAAAATCCGTTAACAGTGGAGTAATTGTCATTCAAAGGGATTTTGATATCAAATTCATTATAAAGATCTCGAAGTGAAATGGTTGAAGGAACAAGTACTCCCTCTTCGCTCTTAACTCCTGGGATTTCATCTTCCTCGTCATCATGCTCATCTTGAATTTCACCAAAGATTTCTTCCATGATGTCTTCTAAAGTCAGCATCCCTACAATGATGCCATTTTCATCTTTAACAAGCGCAAGATGCACTTTCTTACGGTTCATGTGGTCAAACACGGCCTGAATTTTCATGTGCTCATACACAAAGAATGGTGGCTTTAAATATTTAGTTACATCAAAATTTCTGCGCTCAGCTTCTGTGACAAATGTCAGATCTTTTATATGTAAAAATCCTATTACTTCATCCATGGACTCTTGATAAACAGGATAACGGCTATGCACCACTTCCCTAACTAAATTAATGATATCTTCGAATTTTGCTTCTTTCTTAATCGACTCAATACTAGTGCGCGGAACCATGATGTCTTTAACTTTAATGGAAGGAAATTCAAGAATTGAAGTTAAAAGATCAATTTGTTTTGAATCAATAGTTCTTTCTTCTTCGGCCATTTCCACCATACTTTCAATGTCATCTTTAGTTACGACGCGGCTTCTGACGTTAGCATTTTCACCCAATACTAATTTAATAATCAGCATGAACATCTTCACAACAGGCCAAAGCGCACAATAAAATCCCATCAACAAAACGACACAAATGGGGGCGATTTTTTCTGCCTTGCCTCGGCCAACCATTTTTGGAGCAATTTCGCCGAATAACAAAATCATGACGGTTGTAATACCTACGCTTATAGCGAGTGCATCGTTTTCCAGAAATCGCTGGGCAATAGAAGTAGAAAGTGCTGCGATTAAAATGTTAACAAAGTTGTTACCAACTAAAATTGTAGTAAGAATATCGTTAGGTTTTGAAAGCCAGTGCTTCATGGCCCAAGTATCTAGCCCTGATTCTTCAGCAATCTGCTTGGCCTTCTCATGCGGTAGTGACAATAGAGCGGCTTCAGAGCCTGAAAAGAAAGCGGATAAACACAATGAACTAACTAAGACCAATATTTCTTGATCAGAACTCATATATACCTAGTGTTGATTAGAGATGAAAAATTTGATTTAAAAAAAGGATTAAACCTAAGAAATACGGCCGGGGATTCGATAAAAAGAGACTCCTGTTAAATAACTAAAAATACAGGGATATTGTAGCATATTTGGATTAAAAGACCAAAACCTCGCCATGGAACTTTTAATTAGCTTAGTTATATTAGTGAGATAGCGGCTTTCCCTTAAAATCATGGTCAGAATAGACGATGCGATCGTTCATTTCGTGATCATAATCTCGAATTTCTGACATGTTAGATAGATTTCTAAAATTGGTACGGCACTTGTAACAAATGGCAACCATGGCCAGTTTTCGAAATAAAAAGAGGTCCACCAAGTAAAGCGCCACCAAGCTCAAGCCGTAGGTCCAAATAGAAAGTATCGCAGCGATTACAAAAAGTGCCACCCCGATAACTCGGTTGAAATCTTTTTGCTTGTAAAAATCTTGCCTGGAGCAAACAGGGCATTCTTTAAGAATTCCCTGTTCATGTTCACTATTAAATTTCACATCCATTGTATGTTTGCAAATTTCACAATTCACTTTATGGGCGTGTTGATCAGGATGAACCTCAACGCTTGAACCACAATTTGTGCAAGTAATTTGTACCGACATCATAGAGCTAAACCATGTTTTGCCATTAAATAAACTGAGACCAGTTCCCCAACAATAACAAAAAACTCCACGATGTAAAGGACGCCCGTCGCACTTTGAAGGGATCTAAGCTTGCATAATTTGAAAGTAAAAAAACTTAATATAAGAGGAGCACCATATCCCCATAAGTAGCGCATAGAGATGAATAACCAGTTAAAGGTATGGCCATCGCCAAGCTGAGTTCCCTCTTGTAGGAAAGGTGCAGCAGTCGTGAAAATAACTGTTAAAGATGCCATTAGTTTTAGAAATAGGACGATCCAAAAGATATACAGACAGTATATGAGCGGTTCTTCGCTGAGTTTAGGAACCACTAAATAATAATGACCTAAGATCATGGAGAAGTTGCTGATCCCCAAAAGCAGAGACGAAAAAAAGAAGAACATAATCCATGAGGGAGTTGCTAAATAAGTATGGAAAACTAGTAAAACAAACGTACAGATCTGAATCACATACAGGGACCACATGACCCAGCTTTTTTCATCTTTGTGAAAAGCAAATGTCACAATATTGGAAAGAATTAATATCCCAAAACAAACGTAGCTAAGGTTGTCGAGGCCTGGTTGCATAAAATAAGCAACTCCGAGCACCAAGACTAACGAAGTCAAAACGATACTTGTACCCAGCTTGTAAAAGCCAACACCAGTTAGTCTGGTGGCAACCACGGGAGCGAGAAGCTGAGTTCCAAAGGCCAACGCCAGCAGAAAACTATGTGTGATGATTTGAGTTACACTATTTGTCATATAGGTATCAAGATAGCAGTGCTAAAAATAGATCGTCGATGATTTTGTGGTTAGGAGGAGGAATTAATCCCTTAAAGCATGAACTAAGCTCAGCTTCCCCTATTGTCAGCCACTGACCTTTGCCAACGAGGGCCGGATAATCAGGAAATAAAAAGACGTACAGAAGAATTGATTTATTAGGGAACTCATTATGATAGGTGCCCATAAATTTGCCGTCCTCAGGAAGAATGGCAATTCCAACTTCCTCTTCCACTTCCCTGACAGCAGCTTCAAGAGGAGTTTCGCCGGGCTCAATTCCACCACCTGGAAACTCAAGAAGACCATGATAGGGACCATCATCTTCTCTCTTTTGAACCCATATCTTCAAAGACTCGCCCTGCTTTTCATAAAATACTGCTAAAGCAACAGGAACCAATTTCACAGAGATGATTGTTTCGGAGCAAATATTTTAGTTTCAAGAATTATTAATTCAAGAACCAGGCTCCCGATAAAGACTGCCCACCAAGGCATTGGACTTTCATTGAAAACTATCACGCCAGACCAAAATATTCCTGCAGGCAAAAGACGAGCGATAAACTTTAGGGCTTCGGGTGCTTTCGTTAATGGTTTTAAGATTAAATTTTGTAAATTAAAAACCGTCTTAAGTGTTGAAAATCTATACCTGCGATTATTTTCTATGATGATATCTTTTTCCTGAGAAGCAACCCAATTCCAAATAAACCCTAATGAGAAGAGGATCACGAAGTCCCAATTATCTAAAACGAAAAATAAAACCCCATCTAGGAGGACGAGGACGCCAAGTTCAAACGTTTTTCTCTTAGAAATAAAAAAACCATTCATTCTAAAAATCCTTCGCGGTGAAGAAAGGTTAGTTCAGGAAACTGTATTGTGGACGGCGCATTTACGACAAATTGAAAGACACTCATAAAATCAGAAATACCAAGCATCTTACTACGAGAAAACTTTGAACCCATTTTATCCCAAAGCGGAGTATCTATCGCCCCAGGTAACAAATTAGTAAAACGGATTTTGTGCTCCACCCATTCTTTTTTAAGGCTCTCAATTAAACCAAGCTGGCCAAATTTAGAAGCATTGTAGGCACTCACATTGGGATAACCATATTGAGCGGCCGTAGAAAGAATCGAGATAATATGAGTTTCATTTTTAATGAGAAAAGATTCAATATGCTTAAACAGTAAAAATGGCCCAATCGTATTTGTAGCGAGATGAGATTCAAACTGCTCAAGAGTCGTTTCAGAAAGCGGCGACATCTCACAAATGCCTGCATTGTTCACAATTAAGTCTAATTTTGTTGTGTACTCTCTGACGGTTTCAAAAAATTCTTCGACTGACTCTTCTGAAGTGATGTCGAGTTCTACGTCGTAAAAATTTTCGTGTTCAAACTCTGTGCCCGAACGGGATCCACCAAAGACGGTATATCCGGATTCAATTAGCGATTTGGTGATTTCAAGACCAAGACCTGAGGAGGAACCAGTGACCAGTGCACACTTTTCCATGATTTCTCCTCAGAGTTGAATTATTTAGCAATACCTACAGCACGTGTTTCACGAATTACTGAAACCTTAATCGTTCCAGGGTAAGACATCTCCTGCTCAATTTTGCGGGCGATATCACGTGAAAGCATAATTGTTTGCTCATCAGAAACTTTTTCATTCTCAACCAATACGCGGACTTCGCGTCCAGCCGAAATCGCATAAGATCTATGAACACCTTCAAAGCTATTAACAATTTTTTCAATATCAGTAAGACGAGAGACGTAAGATTCTTTCAATGCTTTACGAGCACCAGGACGAGCTCCAGAAAGAGCATCACCGGCCGCAACTAAGTGAGCAAGGATTGATTCAGGCTTTTCATCATCATGGTGAGCACGAATAGCGTGAACGATATCCGGAGACTCTCCGTATTTCTTAGCAAAGTCGGCACCGATTACAGCGTGCGAACCTTCAGCTGAAGCATCAAGCACTTTTCCGATATCGTGAATCAAACCAGCACGACGAGCTTGCTTAACGTTAAGACCAAGTTCAGCGGCCATGTTACCAGCAAGAAACGAAGTTTCTAAAGCATGCTGATATTGGTTTTGTGTGTAAGAAGTACGCCAGTTAAGGGCACCGATTAATTTTAAAATTTCCGGGTGCATTCCGTGTACACCAATTTCCATCTGAGCTTTTTCACCAAGTTCACGGAGACGAGATTCAAACTCGTGCTTACATTTTTCATAAAATTCTTCAATCTTAGCTGGGTGTATTCGTCCATCAGCAATCAGACGTTCAATCGTCATACGAGAAATTTCTTTACGTACTACGTTGAATGAAGAAATCGTTACAATTCCTGGAGTATCATCAATAATTAAATCCACTCCACAAATCTGCTCAAAAGCGCGAATGTTACGACCTTCACGACCAATCAAACGTCCCTTAACACCATCATCTGCAATTTCTACTGATGAGATTGTTTGTTCAGCTACATATTCGCCAGCAAAACGTTGAATTGCAATTCCCACGATTCTCTTTGCACGCTTCTCTGCTTCTTCATTTGCTTCTTCTTCAATGCGTTTAACTTTTTTAGCTGCATCAACTTTAGCTTCTTCTTCAACCGCGGCAATCAACTCAGCCTTCGCCTGATCTTTAGTTAATCCAGAAACCTGCTCAAGCTTCCCACCTAGCTCTATCTGAATATCTAAGTTCTTTTTAATCTCAGTATCAAGTTTAACAACTCTTGAATCAATCTCGGTTTCTTTCGCTTTCACTCGGTCAGCTTCTTTCTGGTTTTGTTCAGTTTTCTGCTCGAGAGCGACTTCTTTTTTTGTCAGCCCACGCTCAAAATCAGTAAGATGTTTTTTCTTCTTTTCTAGCTCATGATCAACTTGGTTACGTTCTTCACGAACAATGTTTTTTGCATCGTTCTGAGCTTTCTTGCGAACTTCGTCAGCTTCGCCCTGAGCTTTTTTTAAAATATCTTGAGCTCCATTTTCATTTAATTTTTGAGCTGCAGCGTTTTTGATATTGAGTGCAATGAAAGTAATCACCGCTCCTGCTACCACACCAATTATGGCCATCATCATTGGATTCATTCGTTATCCCCTTAAAACTTAACTTGCTGTTTTACGTCCCAGCAAAATTTATCCGTTATTATAAAGTCCATGTGGCAGTCGTGACTTTCCACAGGTATTTTTTCACTCAGTTGCTTGCTCCAGGCAATTCCCATTTTCAGTGCCTTAGAGTTCTCAAGGTAACGGTCATAGTAACCTTTCCCTCTTCCTAACCTTTTTCCATCCAGGCCAAAACCTAAGCCTGGTACGAAAAGCCAATCCGGAGTCACTTCGTGGTAAGGCCTTTCAAGCCAAATTTCACCACGAGGCATCCCGTTTGGAATCGCAAAACTCATAGCATCACCCTTTGCTATCGGGTAGGCCAGAGTCACAGGAATAGCACGAAGCAATTCCTGATAAACCGGAGCTATCTCTGCCTGGATGGGCAAATAACCAGCGCCGATTTGCGACGTAAGTTCAGGAAACATTTTTAGGAGTTTGATGATTTGATTTGTAACTGAAAAACTTAAGTCCTGAATCTTATCACTTGAAAGAGCATTTAAACTTCTTAGTAGTTCACTTCGAAGAATATTTTTTCCCACACTTAATTCGTTTCAACGTTCAATGCCTGTAGCGCAGTTTCGAGAGATTCTTCCAGTTTAAAGATGTTCGCTTTGTACTCATCTTTAAGCTGCATTTTTTCAGTCGCTACCTTTAAAGCAACCAAAACTGCAACGTCTGTATCTCGAAGCTGGGGTCGACTGATTTTGAGTTGCTGAATTTCAGCATTAATCAAATCCACCACTGCCTTAGCATTGTGACTATCGTTTTGATCCGGGCGCACCCGAACCTTACAACCTAATACATTATACTCAATGTCCTGACTCAATTGGGTCATTAGAATAAGGTAGGTGACAACCCAATAAAAGTCAACGAAGTCACGTATGAGAACTTCGTCATTTCATGAACTTATCTCGACTCGAGACCAACTAAAATTTTGAGATAAAGTTCAAGATCAAAGAGCTGCAAATCATCTACTGATTCGCCTACTCCGATATAGGTAATAGGTACTTTCAGATGATCAACAATCCCCACGGCACTTCCCGCCTTGGCGGATCCATCACACTTGGTAAATATAATTCCAGTGAGTTGAAGGGCCTTGTTAAATTCCTGAGCTTGTTTCAAAGCATTTTGCCCAGTAATCGCATCCAATACGAGAAGAACTTCCTGTGGAGCATCCGCATCAATTTTGCTCATGACTCTTTTAGTTTTTGTCAGCTCATCCATTAAGTTTTGATTGGTATGAAGTCTTCCGGCCGTATCAATTAAACAATAATCGTAGCCTTCACTAAATGCCTTAGCAACTGTGTCATAAGCAACGCCGCTTGGATCAGCTCCATCTTTTGCCCGAACCATATCAACGCCGGCCCGATCACACCAAATCTGTAGTTGATCAACTGCTGCTGCTCGGAAAGTATCACAGGCCCCAACAATAACTTTCGCCCCTTGAGATTTTAGTTTTGTTGCAAGTTTTCCAATGGTCGTTGTTTTACCAGCACCGTTTACACCTACGATCATAAAGACGCGTGTTTTCTTTACTGCGCTATCGAAAGCAAAAACATCTTTATGAATGTTGTGCTGAATCGGTTCCATTTTATCTTTCATGAATCCATAAACTAGTTGTTGGATATCATCAGCTGATTTGCCTTTGCCGTGCTTATCAAGCTTAGAAAGAAGTTCTTGTACGAGACCTGTTGGTATGTCGGCCGTGTATAAAATTTCTTCGATTTCATCCAGAGAAGGTGTTCCACCTGAAAAAAGATTACCAATCTTCCCCCAAACTTCGGTGCGAGATTTTTCAAGTCCCAAAGAAAGCCGATCAGTCCAAGAAATCTTAGGCGCCACAACCAGTTCAGGTCGTGGTGCAATCGGGGTAATTTCTTTTTGTTCAATGAGTGGTTTTTCAAGTTTTGGTTTTTTCTTAAAAACAAAAAAAAGAATAAGCGCGAGAAGAACAAGTCCGGCAAGAATAAGAACGTATTGCATTTATTTTCCCCTAAAGTGGCACGAATTATTAACCACATCAGGCATTAAAGTAAAGCTTCAAGAAATTCCAAATCATGTGCCCAGTCGCACCCCACAACAGATGGGGCTTGGAATTATTAACAAGAGGTAAATAGGTTCCAGATTTTATTGGATGAAACATAACAGCACTACTTCCTTGACCATGGCGCCAAGCGTACTCCCAGCTTTCTTCCTTTTTAAGTTCGTCCCAAGGATAGGCCAGAATATCATCCCATTCGCCATTACTTACAACTTCTTCTAAAAACTCGGCCGTCGACATATTAAGTTTCGCTACCACAGGTATAATCGGTTGCATCCTGGCCGTCATAACAACCGGAAGGCATCCGAAATATTCAATGCAATTTCTATTGTGTCCCGTTTCTTCTTCGAATTCTCTTTGAGCAACTTCCCATGGATGATTTTCAGAATCTTTTTTGTGCCCACCCACAAAGGCCATTTGCCCACCATGAGTCGGCATACCTTCCGCTCTTTTTATGAGAAAAACATGCTCTTCGCTACACAAAAAAAGCACGGCTCCTTTCCACTCGGAATCCATCAGAGTATGCTGAAAAAGAACTTTTTTTATACGGTGAAAATCCATGCGTTTACGTTACCAGTTTGAGCTGATTCAGCTTATTCGAAACTTCTTTGGCCAACAAGGTTTTTTGGATGTTTTGACGCCTCCTGCGGTGGAAAATCCGGGTATGGAAGTACATATCCACCCATTTCAGTTGCATTCAGTTGTAAAAAATAAAGTTATCCCCAAATTTCTGCACACTTCACCAGAGTTTTGCTTGAAAGAGTTACTCGCAGATCCAACTGAGAACATAGATAAACTCTTTTCACTCTCTTATTGTTTTCGAGATGAGCCTGAATCACCAATTCATCGAAGTCAGTTCATTATGCTCGAATGGTACCGCAAGCACGAGCGCTATGAAAAAATCATGAGTGATGTGGAAGAACTAATTAATTTTTGCCTAAGCTCCAAACTACCTATCCGAAAAGAACTTAAAGAAAAAAAAATTATCAAAAAAACGATGCAAGAACTTTTCCAGGAATATCTTGGCATTGATATTTTAAACTACTTGGATACAGCCTCTATTAAAAATCTTTTGAAAAGCTATCCTGATGTTCCTGTGCCTGTTTCTGAATGTGAATGGGATGATTACTTTTTTCTCTTGTATCTTAACAAAATCGAACCTGAGATTGCTAAAATTCCAATGCTCCTCATTTACGAATTTCCGGCGCCATTGAGCGCACTTTCGACACTAAAAGATGCAGACCATAGAGTATGTGAAAGATTTGAGCTTTATATTAATGGAGTTGAAATTTGTAATTGCTTTAATGAATTAACCGATTTGGGAGAGCAGAGAAGGCGCTTTGAAGAACAGAGCACCTTAAAGAAAAAAATATACAAATACGAATTATCAGAACCTACAAAATTCTACTTATCCCTCGACAAAGGTCTTCCACCATCAGCTGGAATTGCTTTGGGTGTTGAGCGTTTGTTACATACTATTTGTGAAATTGAAAACCCATTCTTTTACTAAGACTTATTCCAAAAGCTGAAGCCCGTTCATCACCTTGTGGAGTTTAATGATAAACTCCGACTTAATATGTTGAACAGGCATGCTCTCGGCCCACTTCAAATGGAATTCAAGGCGAGGGTCTTTGCGAACCGGCGCCTTTAAAAGCATGTCATAATCTTTTGCGAGCTCAGATGAAAACACAGAGTACCATTGGTATAAATCTTCCAGTTTATTGACTTCATAGTTTTCCATCAAATCTAATCCTTTTTCAGTAAAGATACGCTTAATGGAATATAGATTTAACTTACCAAGAGATTCTTTTGTAAAAGTTTGATTAAAAAAACGCTGACTAAACTTTAAACTAAAATCAAGAAGTCTATTCGATGGTTTTTCTTCTCTGTTTTCCAGTGAAGCATAAATCTCATCTAAAACAAGTGCCTGATAAATCCCCTCTCTTGAACCACCCTGATCTAGAGTATTGAGCCAAGTTGCAAGATCTTCTTCTTTCGCCTCGGTTTTGCGTGTGACCTGAAAAATTTCTTGAAGGAATTGATAATCAAACTGACGTTTGCGATCATTGGGTAAACGATCGTATTCAGTCGGATCTTTTTTTAATTTGGTATAGCTTGCAACATCAGTACCTTTTTTAACTTCTTTCGGAATCTCAGGTAGCTTAGCTTCCACTACTGGCGGCAGAGGAATGGGTCCAAAAAGTTTAGCACCCCAGGCAGGACCAGCAATTGACGAAACAATCTCTCTTCCCCTCGTCTTCCATTCCGATTCAAGTTTCACTTCTTGTGCCAATACAGAAAGACTGAAAAGTAATCCGACTATAACGATCAATTTATTCACGATAACTCCTTAAATATACATATAATCTTACCGCAATTACCTGGACCATCTACTAGGAGATTCTTGCCCCGATAGGGTCAATTATGTTTATCGTCTATGATGAAAGTAAGAGGTTCAATCCATGTTTAGTCGTATATTTGGAAACAAAATAAAAATTGAAGATGATATTATTGTTCATGCAGTAGTGACGCAAACTGCAGCTCTAATAAATGACTTGCATCACCAAATGGATTTGCGATTCAAAGAACTAACAGCACATGTCCGTGAAGTTGAACTTAGTATTGCTCAGATGGAAACGAAACTTCTGACAAAAGATTTAAAAGATAAGCAAGCCTATGGTCTTCTTCATTATAAATTGCATGAAACAAAATATCCAAAATTGCAGGATGAAATTTCAGATCTTGAAATTAAATTGAATGCTCGCAAAGCCATTTTAAAAGATCAGTAACACTTAAATATCTATCTCAAGCCCGTCGTAGGCAAACTGCCACTCAAATTTATGTTCAAAATGGTTTTTCTGTTGATCGTAGTAGTCGCTATCGGTAATGAGCATTTTTTGAAGTTGGTCGTCACTTGCCATGGGATCATGATGGGTAAAAACGACTTTTTTAATTTTCTCCCTAAAGGCTATGTCCATGCCGATAAAAGCTGAACAGTGTCCCCAATCAACATTTTTCAAAAGATCGTTAAAACTGTACTGGGCATCAAAATACATTAAATCTATGTTTTGATACAACGGGAGGTCTTCACCCATTTCTAAACGACTTACTCGTTTCCCTTCGTTGTCGACTACGTGTGCATAATGTTTACCATTAAAAACTATCCGCGCACCCCAGCACGGATCAGGGTGATCAAGCTTGTAAGGAGTGACTTCAAAGCCGGCAATATTTGTAGCTTCTCTCGCCGGTATCTGGTGAAAATGAATCTTTGAGGCCAGAGCAGCAAATGGAACAGGAAAATAAGGTTTTGTAAAAACAAGCTTGATCGCCGTTTCAAGATTAGGATCAACGCTGTAAAAATGGATTATATTTCCAGGAATAAAAATGGGTACAAAAAATGGTATTCCCATTAAATGGTCCCAGTGAAAGTGAGTCATATAGATATGAACTTCCCCTTTACCTTTACCACAGTCCCCTGCCATTAATTCATTACCTTTCAAGCGAAGCCCGGAACCACCATCAATAATAAGAGATTTATCGCCTTTGAGTTCAACACAAGTTGTATTTCCACCAAAAGAATTACCAGCAGCAATTTTCTGATCACTTAAGAACGCGGCAGTATTTTTAGAAGGAAAATGAGACGACTGACAAAAAGCCTGAAGATTTTCTTTAATTTTTTGTTCTAGTTGTTTAGGTGTCAATGGAGCAGGTATTGAACCTCTAGAACCCCAGATTTTTAATTTCATAGTTAATTACAGCTGTGGAAAATCATTTCTGAAATCGCAGACCTGTCTCCGAAATATTTTTCTAAATCCCATACTCTTGGTTCGTTCCAATTTGAATCTAGAACCAAGATCATTTTACGGCCATTCGTTGTAAATGCAGCCGCTGCCACAATGGCATGACCTCCACCATTCTTTTCACCTATCTTGCGAGGAATCCACAGCCGAGTATCCATTTCACTTTTTGTTTCATAATCCTCGACTTCATATTTTGAAGTTACCATCTGGCTTCCAAGGTAGAACTCCATTAGTACAGGACTTCCAGTCAAAACCTGATCATATACATATTCAGCGGCCTTGTTTGATTCGTCAAAGATTTTTTCTTTGCATTTAAATCCAAAACGATCTCCAAAACTTTTCATAATCGGTTTTAAGTTAGCTGAACGGCCCATGTAATAGCGCGTAATGGATTCTTCAAGGAATTTCATGCGTGAGTGATCTTTTCTCATAACAGGACCAAGTTCATTGTTGCCTATAAATCCCACAGCATCAGTTTGTTGCCAATAGTGGAACAGGGCATACGCTGCACAAGTGTTGCCAGTCTGATCTATTGGACTAATGATGTTTTGCATCCGTAGATTTAAGCTAGAATTCGACATACTTTCGGAATCAATCATAAGGATACGAGTATCTTTTTCATCGAGAAATAGAATTTCCTCATCTAAAACCGGATGGCCAAGCATTTTACCCATGAACAAGAATTCTTTCTTTTCATTTTTTTCTACAAAAGTGAGCTCAACCTTTGACCCTATCCCGAGATCATAATGTACATCTTTAACTGCAGAGATTATTTTTAGCTTAACTTGCTCAGCAAACGCTGACGGAATTACTGCGAAAAGAAACAACATTAATGTAATTTTCATAAATTTCCTAATTGTACAAATCTTGAAGATTAATTCCCAACGAGATCCTTGCTTGGTAAGTTTCTATATTGGCATTTCCTGATTTCACTTTAACCATTTGATCCTTAAGCCATTTGTCATTAGGGCTATGATCGATTGCCCTTTGAAGCTCTTGCACTGCTTCAGAGTAACGATCTTGTCTCCAGAGTGCCCAACCTAAAACTTCATGCATTCGTGGATCACTTTTTTTTGTTAAATATCCGCGGGCATATTCCTCTACGTTATCCGGCAGAAGTCCCGTCGAAACTGCCATTTTCAGCCCTTGCATCTCAGAATCATTCCACACTTTCTCATCAACTCTTTCTGCAAGCTCTTCCGCAAGGTCAGAGGGAGACTTACTATCTTCTAGTCTCGCGATTACTTTTGAGGAAGCCCATAATTTCTGATAAGAGCCTTGATTGGGATCTATATTCAATAACTTTTCCGAGTATCTCTCAAGTTTATGAAAATCAGGCGCATTACCAGCGAACTCACTTATAACAAGATCGGCCAACAGATCCTGATCTTCAGCTTCAGTAACTCCCTGAACCCTTAAAAGGGCGCGCAAGAAAACTGATTGTTGAGTACATGTATTTTTATCTAGTTTTTGAAAGCAATTCAGTTTTATGGAAACTATTCGATCTTTAAATTCAGGTCGTGTGCATTTTTCAAAATCACTCAGATTGAGCGTTTCTACCCACTCCTTAACTGGAATATTAAAATCAATATTTGCGAGTTGCAAATTAACAACCTCACAACTATCAGGAGCCTTTATGACTTTTTCATCTGCAAATTTAGGAAGTGGCTTTTTTCGGGCCCCCAAGAAAAGATTTCGACTGCTCGCTTTTGTCGCAACTGAAACATCGTCATGCTTAAAAGATAACCAGTAGAAAGTGATTAAAGTGAGTATCAATAATACGGCAATTGATTTTAGTTTCATGATCAAACAGTAATGATTCTTCCAACTAGATCATAATCAAGTACATCTGTAATTTCGACTTTAACTATATCGCCCGTTTTTGCGAAACCATCATTGATAATAACCTTTCCATCAATATCTGGTGCTTGGCCAGCATGACGGCCCTGAAGCAATAAATTGGTTTCTTCATGAACGCCTTCAACCAGAACATCTATTATTTTCCCTAAATATTCTTGATTCAATTCACGAGCAATTTCTTTTTGGGCTTCATAAAGAAGTTCAAATCTTTCATCGATTACATCTTGAGATATTTTATTTTTTAAGCGAACGGCCGGAGTACCTTCTTCGTCAGAATATTTAAATACTCCAAGGTGGTTGAAACGAGCCTGCTTAACTCCGTTGAGGAGTGCCTGAAAGTCTTCTTCTGTTTCACCTGGGAATCCAACAATTATTGATGTTCTTAAAACTATTCCAGGGATTTTCTCTCTTAAGATTTTAATCTTTTCATGAATAACTTCTTCAGTAACCCGACGATTCATTCGCTTAAGAACTCCATCTGCGAAATGCTGAACCGGCATGTCCAAGTATTTTGTAATTTTGGTTGATTTTGCCATCAAGTCCATTACGTCTTCAGTCAAATCGTCTGGATAAAAGTAGAATACGCGAACCCAATCAACTCCCTTAACCTGCTCTAAGCGCGAAAGAAGCTCATAAATCATTGGGTTTTTGCCGTCTTTCTTGCCACCACCCTCAAGATCAACTGCATAGTCAGAAAAGTCTTGAGAAATAAGATTTAACTCTCTTACCCCAGTGGCAACTAATTGTTCTGCTTCTTTAACTAATGAATCAACTGTACGTGAACGAAGTTTACCACGAAGAGTCGGAATAATACAAAAAGTACAGTTACGGTTACAACCCTCAGAGATTTTCAACCATGCCATATAAAAAGGAGAGGTATTCAGACGTGGATCAAATTCAGTATGAATGTAGCGAGGGATTTCTACGAATGATTTTTTCTCCAGCTTTCCTTCTTCCAGTGCACGAAGAAGAGGGACAATCTTGTGATATTCACCAGTACCGATAAACATGTCAACTTCCGGCATTTCACCTTCAAGCTCATTTGAATACCGTTGGGCCATACAACCAGACATAACTAAGGCCTTACAATTGCCTTCTGTTTTATAATTAGCAAGACCAAGAACAGTTTCAATTGATTCAACTTTAGCAGCTTCCACAAATGAACAAGTATTTACAATTATTACTTCTGCCTCTTCCGGTGACTGTGCGATTGAGTATCCATCAAGATTTAAGTGGCCTAGCATCACCTGTGAATCCACTAAGTTTTTTGAACAACCTAATGAAGTAAAATAAAGCGACTTCTCCTGGAATTTTCTTGGCTCAAGATTCATACACGCACCTGCAAATTTAAGATCTAAATGTTTAGCCGTTTTTAGAGGATACTGAGGAGAAAGTCTAGGAAACCACTCCCCACCAGAGGCAGAACCCTGTAAAAACGACACGTAACGCGGAGCATTTTCAATAGGGGGCATTGGAATTGAAACTTAAAAGAACGAAATCAAAGTGTTCATTGTTCGCAAAGTGGTATTGCACATGAACTTGTAAAAAGTGCAATAGAATGGGCAATAAAGTACGGGGTGCATACAATACACCTCAATTGCAATACACTCAGGAATAGAACACATCGTTTTTAAGAATAAGAAGGCTTCAAAAAAGTTAAGACTTAACACTTTTTTGAAATGAGTATTTAGATATGGGTTACATCAGAAAAGGTTTTGCAAAAACTGTCAGAGCAATGCCAAAGATAAAAAAAGTTATCTTCTGGTCGACATGTGCCTTTTTTATTTCAACCATCATGACAGTTGTAGCGCTTAAATGGCTGCCTGTATATTTCACTCCTTTAGTTCTTCTACGAACAGGAGAATATGCCCTCGATGGTAAATGGGTTGCTGTTCAAAAAGACTGGGTTAGCTTGGAGGAAATTTCTCCTCATTTAAGAAAAGCTGTTATTGCCTCAGAAGATCCAAAATTTCTCATTCATTCCGGTTTTGATTTTGAAGCAATCGCCAAGGCAATAGATTCAAATAAAAGACGAAAAGTTAAGATGGGTGCATCAACTATTTCCCAGCAAACAGCAAAGAACGTTTTTCTGTATCCTTCTCGTACTTATGTGAGAAAAGGTTTCGAAGCTTATTTCACATTTCTCATTGAGAATATTTGGGACAAAAGAAGGATCCTGGAAGTTTATTTAAATGTTATCGAACTTGGTCCAGGTATTTACGGTGCAGAAGCAGCTTCTCAATACTATTTCAATAAACCTGCAATCGAGCTAGCGCAAGGTGAAGCTCAGCTATTTGCGGCCATTCTCCCAAATCCACGCAAGTGGAATCCTAAACGTCCAACTAACTTTGTCCTTAGACGACGCAACTTCATTAAGCGCAATCTTGCCCTATTGGGTAATTCTTATTTCAAACCGACAATGTAATTAATCTTTAAGATAGAAGCAGCCGACTGACTCTTTGTTTCGAAGTGAAGCATTTAGCACCATAAAAGCAACTTCTACGCCATTTCTAAGTCCAATAAGTTCATCATGGGGCTGAGCATGCTTATAGAATTTTGATATCTCATCCTGAAGCTCAATAAACATGGCTCGCGCACGGGCGAGACGATTTTTAGAACGAGACAGTCCTACGTAGTTCCACATAGTTTGTTTCAGTGTCATCTGGTCCTGAGCTATAAGCGCCAGATCAATTTCTTCATGTGACTGCTTCCAGTCTTTAATTTGATCTGCTTCATAATTACTTAAAGTCGAAAGACTTCCTATGATATCTTCAGCTGCAATATAACCCCAAGTTAATCCCTCTAGTAGTGAGGTTGATGCCAAACGATTCGCACCATGTAGCCCTGTACAAGCGACCTCACCAACTGCATACAAACGCTTTAGATTTGTGCGGCCCTTAAGATCAGTTTTCACACCACCACAGGTATAGTGAGCAGCTGGAACCACCGGAATTGGTTCTTTGGCCATATCGATTTTATTTTCCAAGCAATAAGCATGAATCGTAGGAAAACGATTCTTAAGATAGGCTTCATCCTTCGCAGTGATATCGAGATAAACACAATCTTCTTTTTCAGCAATCATCTCTTCCAAAATGGCGCGAGAAACTACGTCACGTGGAGCAAGTTCAGCATCCTCATGATATTTCTTCATGAAGGCTTGACCTTTAGAATTGATTAATCTCCCACCCTCGCCACGAATTGCTTCTGAAACTAAAAATCTACGATGTGAAGATCGGTTATAAAATGTGGTCGGATGGAACTGGATAAATTCCATATTTGTGACGTAAGCGCCTGCTCTATGGGCCATAGCATGGCCGTCCCCTCGAGCTCCTTCAGCATTTGAATGGTGAAGATATAAAGCTCCGATTCCGCCAGTGGCAAGAATGGTGACTTTTGCTAGAACTTTACGAACTTCTTTTTTATTTTGATCCAGGATATAAGCGCCAAGAACTTGGTTCTCTTCATAGCGTTGAGTGATCGCAACACCATGATGATTAGGAGTGATGAGATCGATCGCCGTGTGACTAGTTAAAAACTTAACATTTGGAAAACGTTTTTCATCATTTAGGTAATTCAAAAGAGAGATTTGAATCGCTTTACCAGTCATATCTCCATTATAAATAATTCTATCACGTGAGTGAGCAGCTTCTTTAGTAAAAAGTAGTTCACCCTCAGCGTCTTTAGCAAAATCTGTATGGGATTTATGAATCAATATCTCATCAATAATTTCGGCGGAACGAGTAGACAAAATCTTTGCAGCTTCAATATTTGAAGTAAAAGCAGAAGCCTTAATAATATCTTTCATCAAGTCTTCTTGATCGTTCAGATCTTTGGGACTATAAATAATTCCACCCTGCGCCCAAAAAGTATTCGTTATCTCAGGCCGTTTTTCTCGGGTTACAATCGTAATATTTAATTTTTTTTCGGCCAGCTTGATTGCTGCTGCAAGACCTGCAATACCCGAACCTAAAATGAGAACATCTGTATTAAAGTCTTTCATAGTGGTTTGAACTTTAAAGAAATATCAACCCGTGGAGCTGAGTAAATCAGAGAACCGAGACTAATCGCATCGATGCCATCAATTAAATAACTTTCTAAATTTTCTAGTTTCACTCCGCCTGATACTTCAAAGGTCACGCCAGGCCACTTCATTTTAATAGCTTCCCTGATTAGATCAAGCGAGAAGTTATCCAGCATCACATGTTTAAGACCCAATTTCTGAGCAACTTTAAGCTCACTTAAATCATGAATCTCAGCAATAATGGAGTTATAAAAAGCACCTTGCTGCTGAAAAAATTCAAATGCACCCTCAAGTCCACCCATGCAGGATTTATGATTATCTTTAATCATCCACGCGTCAGTCTGCCCTAATCGATGGTTGTATCCACCACCTACTCTGACAGCGTATTTTTCAAGTGACCGAAGACCCGGTGTAGTTTTGCGTGTATCAAGAAGTTTTATATTTTTTTTGTTTGCAATTATTACGTGTTTTTTTGTCCACGTCGCAATCGAACTCGCATGCTGAAGAAGGTTTAGAGCAAGTCTCTCACCAGTCACGGCCAGGTTGAAGGGAAGCGCTTCAGGGAATTCTATCACTTCCCCTGCTTGAAATTCTTTTCCATCCCAATGCTTGAAGAAATCAAAATGATAAGACTTGGCCCCCAGAGCTGCGAAGGTCGCAACAAAGTAATCGGTACCTGCCAAAACGATTGGAGATTTAATTTTTAAATACAGTTTCACGTCTGAACCGTTTAAGGTTCGTGTGTAATGAAAATTGCGAGCTAGATCGTCTTCATCCAACCAACTTCTTATCTGAGGATAGAGACTTGTAAGAGTAAAATCGCTCATACACGGTTTGTACCGATTTTCGGTTGATGCTGCAAGGATTTCCGCTGCTGCCCCGAGCTATTTTCTTTATAATTACTATCAGTTACTACTTTTAACTTTGGTTCAATAATTGCTTAGAGCCTAAGTATGAAATTAACCTGGACTATTACTATCGTCTTAATCTCATTCTGCCTTTTAGGCCTTTTGAAAATGGAAGAGCAAAAGCAGTTTTATCCCTATTTTAAAGGGCAGAAAACGTTTAAGCTACAGCGCTTCGAAGTGGCTAAAAAGATGTCATCACCTGAGGATTTGGAGTTGTTAGAGCTTTGGGAGTCCATGCTCACTGGAAGATCGGCTCCGGTTTCAAAATGGATTAAAGACGAATATAAAACCTTGGGTCTTAATCATCTATTTACTCCATCAGGCTTTCATCTTTCTGCAGTCATGCTGCCTTTTATGAAGTTTATTAAAAACAGGGTATGGCAGCTTTGGATTCTAATTGCTGTGGGAGCGACTATTTTCTCAATGGTTGGCCAGGGTGCCCTGAAACGGATGGTGCTCATCAAAGTGAATCAAAATCTGCTGGGCCAGAAAACAGGTTTTATCGTAGCACTGTTGATGGATATGTTATTTGGCTCTTTCACTGATTCTCCTTTGAGCTTTTGTTATAGCTTCCTTTTTTTGGGAATTATCTATTCAGGTTCTGGTCTACTGTTCCTGTGGTTCTTTTTTGCTCAATGTTTAATTGCGTATTTTAATGGAAATCATATATCGCCACTAATCATGATTTTGTCTCCGGTATTAAATATTGCTTTTGCCGCTGCCATGCCACTTCTACTTTTATTGGCCTTTCCTCTTTGCCATTGGCAAATCATAGTAGGCTTGAAAATCCTGGCCGGCCTTCAAAAGCTGGTTCAACTCTCTGCGAATCTGACTCAGCTAATTCCGACATGGGAAATAAACGTGGGAGTACTCCTATGTTTTGGACTGTTCTATTTTCGTAAGAAAAAATCGTTTATCCTTGCCGTACTTCTTCTGACCTCGAGTCTAAATCAGGATCTGAATAAAATTCCGAGCTTTGGGAGATATGATTATATTCCAACCGGGAATGTCGTAAAAATTGTTCCAAATGAAGCTGGGGAGACTGTTTATTTTAGTGATGGAAAATGTAAAAGGGAGTTGATTAGAGGTGTTTGGTGGGAAAAATGCTCCCCCCGAAGGAGGAGCAGTAAAAATAGTATTAAGAAACTTTCATTTCTTTTTCAAGGGCAGCAAAAGTTTTTTCTTCACGGATAGCGTACATAAGATTGCGCTTGATGTTCTCATTTGATTTATAGAACTTAGAGATCTCTTCTTTCTTCATCTCTGACTGAGCAACCATTTCATCAATTTTAGCATCAAGATCAGCTTCATTTGCTTCGATGTTAAATTTCTTTCCTAGTTTATCAAGGATAAGGCCAGAACGAACCTGGAACGCAGCTTTGTTAGTGACATCGTCATTCCAACGCTCGAAGTATAGACCAATCATCTGGTCATTAAATCCTTGCTGCTTAAGTGTCTTGGTAAGATCTTGCTTAACGCCAACTTTTTGATCTTCGATAAGTGCCACAGGAACTTCAAACTTATTCTCTTCGATTAGTTTTTCAAGGATTGCCTGTTGTAGTTTAGTTTGAACTTCACGTTTTTTCTGAGCTTTCATTCTTTCTTTGTTTTTAGCATTGAAGTCAGCAACTGATTCAAAGCCAAACTCTTTAGCTAGTTCGTCAGTAAAATCTGGGAAGTTTTTGGTTTTGATTTCAAGAAGCTCAACATGGAAAATAACCGGAGCATTCTTAAGGTCTTCCTCGTGATAATCTGCAGGAAAAGTAACTTTAACGTCTTTTTTGTCACCTTTCTTAAGACCAATCATGCCATCTTCAAATCCAGGGATGAATTGACCAGAACCGATTTCAAGCATGTAGTCCTGAGCTTTCATATTCTCTGGCTTTGTTCCATCTGCTTTTTCACCTTCAAAGTTGAAGACAGCAAAATCACCCTTCGCTAGCTTATGAGCAGCATCTTTAACTTCGGTCACTTCAGCTTTAGGAGCAAGATAGTTTTTCTTCAGTGTTTCAAAGTCTTCTTCAGTAACTGTTTCTGATTCTTTCTTAAATGTATATTTTGAAAAATCTTTTAATTCAAATTCAGGGATAACTTCAACCGTTGCTTCAAATGCAACTGTCTGACCTGATTCATATTTAGTGTTACCAAATTGTGGGTAACCAACTGCGCGAATATTTTCTTTTTTGACGGCTTCGAAATATTCATTAGAAATAAAACGGTGAAGAGCATCGTTTTCAATTTGTGGTCCAAACATTTTTTGAACCATCTCAAGAGGTGCTTTACCTTTACGGAAACCTTTAAGATTTGAATCAGCTTGCTTGGCCAATACGGCAGCTTTAATTTCTTTAGAAAGATCTACTTTCTCATAATTGAAGACAAATTTCTTAGTACAGTCGTTAACAGTTTGAAGGGTGTAAGACATGGCATCTCTCTTTGATAATTGGATAAATTTCGAGTGGTTTTTTGTAACATAATACGCAAAAAAGTCAATTTATTGAGAGAGAAATCAGTAATTGACGCGAACCATATAGAGCCCTTGGGGTGGTGCAGTTGCTCCCATACGCTCAGTTGGACTTGAAGTAAGTGAAGAGGCAAAATCTTCGATTGAAATTTTGCTTCGCCCAACGTTCCAAACGGCACCCATTAAGAGTCTTACCATTTGCTTTAAGAAGCCATTTCCTACAATTCTGAAAATATAATGTGCAGGAAGCATTCCCCATTCATTCTGTGGAACTTCCAAAATATCACATTCAAAGATTATTCGAACAGTACTTGAGACATCTGTTCCCTGACAAAAATGATTAGCAAAATCATGTTCACCAACCAAAATCTGACATGCCTTACGCATTTTTTCGACATCAAGATCAAAAGCATAATTACCAATCAAATCATTTTGAAGAGCAGTCGGCTGGCGAGTACAAGTAAAACGATAGTGATACTCTTTGGAAATAGCGTTAACAGTAGGATGAAATTCATCATCAGAATTCTTGGCGTGAATCACCCGAATATCTTCAGGCAAATTTCCATTGAGAGCTTTTAGGAGTTTGTCTGGATCAATTTCTAGTTCAATTGAAACTTTAACCACTTGACCAAGAGCATGTACCCCCGTGTCTGTTCGACCAGAACCCATACTTTGAGGTTTCGCTTTAGAGATCTGAGTCAAGGCCTTGTTGAGCTCGCCTTGGACGGTAAGTCCCATCGCCTCAGGTTGTATCTGCCAGCCGAGATAGCGAGTACCTTTATACTGAATAATTATTTGATAGTGGTGAATCACTTTTCTTCGGTTTCAGGCTCTTCTTGCCATTCAAAAATACCCTCAAATCTTTTACGGTGGGTGAGGAAGTACAGAAGAGAAACAACGACATAAAGAGTGATAATTACTGGGATCATAACTTCTTCATAAATAAAGAGGCTGGCAAGGATCATAAAAATTATCATCAAGCCTTGCTTTTTATGTTTCTTGGCCCATTCAGATTTCTTAAAACTCGGAAAAGGTATATTCGAAATCATAAGAACAGCATAAAAAATTAAGTAACCAACAGTAAGAGGTTTATAGTTGATAATTTCTGGAAGACCAAGTGAAACCAAAATCATCGCAACAACGGCAGTTGCTCCACCAGGTATAGGTAATCCTTGGAAGTAATCAGATTTATTTTTATCAATGTTAGCGTTGAAGCGAGCCAGTCTTAAAGCTCCACACAGCATGAAAAAGAAAGCAGCAACCATGCCGGGTCTTCCAGCTTCAGTTAAAAAACGAAAATAATAAACAATCGCTGGAGTAACACCAAAAGACACTAAATCACTCATTGAATCAAATTGTTCACCAAAGGCAGATTGAGTGTTAGTCATTCGTGCCACTCGACCGTCGACCATATCAAAAACTGCGCCTAGAACAATAAACATGCAGGCCTTGTAAAACTCTCCCTGAAAACCATTAAGAATAGCTGCAAAGCCACATGCCATATTTAATGCAGTAAAAGTATTAGGTAAAAAAAAGGCCCAACGACGATTCTCAATCAACATGAATTAAATCCTTATTTAACATCTTTAAAAGCAGCAATAACTGTCTGCCCAGGAACCACTCGCTCTTTTTCAAATACTAATATATCGCTATTTTGTGGAAGATAAATTATTAAAGTTCCACCGAAAGGGTAAAATCCAAAACACGCTGCACCTCTTCCACAATCCCCAGATTTCAACCAGATAGAAGGCCGATGACCATATGTGCAATCTATAAAACGCATTAATGATTTAGTTTGATTCTTTGAACGAAGTATAAAGTCAGTATGAGAGAGCTCTGAAGCTGGTAGATAAAAGTCTTGAGATTCTGAGTTTCGTGGAATTTTCTTACCACGATTGGCCTTTAGAAAACTAACTTCACCGGAAGTCGGAAGATAAAGACCCTTTTCAGAAAATGGACCGATGCTAATTCGAATTTCATGAGTCACAGCAACTTCATCCCATGTGGTTGCATCTCTACGAATTGATTCAACAATACCATGAACAGGCGAAAGAAAAATTTCACCATCAAGTTTTGCAGTATCCCTTAAAGGTATTGAAGTCCTTCTACAAATATAAAAAATAAGAATGAGAAAAATACTAGTTAAAACTTTAGGGCCAAGCGAGCAGTTCCAAAGAGCGTATATCCATAAAAGTAAAAAACTATAAACTAGCTCAGTAGGCAAAAATGTAAAGCGTTTCATATACTCACTTTAAATTCATCTTCAGGCGCCCTGAAATAAAATGAGTCTACTTTGGTTGAAGACTTGAGTATCGATGAAAATATAATTTTAGACTTGGATTTCAGTAAATCATCAGTGGTAGAGAATTTTTGTAAGAGGTTGCGTGAAAAATCATCAATCGCGGAGCCAGAATGACTGTAGAAAGAGGATTTATCAACAGTGTTAAGAAAATCTTCCAAGTCCTTTGAAGAAACCAGTTCGTTACGTGATTCAGTTCCATCCCAAAAATGGAAAAAGTATTCTCCCCGGTAGGCTTTCGTCATCCAGGTTCCAGCTTGAACTCCGGCCAAAACAGGAATGCTATAAGTTAGAAATGAGTTATGGGTAAAACCTGAAAATGTAAGCACATCAGCAAATCCTTCGGAAAGTCTTAACCCTGTGTAGAATCCTGGGCCGGCGGTAGTAATGACTGAAGAAAGATCAGTAATCTTTAGGCCCACAGATTTAAGTAAATTATGTGTTTCCGTCTGAATAATGGCAGAGGCTTTTTGCCCATAAAACTTATCAAATTTAATCCAGCCAAGATTATCGTCAAGGATTCCAATAGAGATATCATAAGTTGAATCAATAAATAATTTAGCCAAATTTAAAACAATCTTGAGATGTCGTTAAAAAGTGCCACAAAGATTAAAAGAAAAAGCAACGAAACACCAACTCTCTGTGAGATTTCAATTTTTCTCCGAGACAGTGGGCCACGATTAACAACTTCAAAAATGAGAAACATTATATGGCCACCATCAAGCACAGGAATTGGGAACAGATTAATAACGCCAAGATTAATAGATATGATAGCCATCAATCTGAAAAACATAGATAGGCTAATATTGAAAGAATCTGAGGCAACTTTCCCTATTGCGAGAGGACCGCCGATATTATTAAGAGACACTTCGCGAGTGATTAGTTTTTTGTAACCATTGAACGTTTTAACTATGCCATCCCACGTGCGTGTGAATGCGCCAGTTAATGCAGCTCCAAAGCTGTCCGCCTTAGAGACAATCAGCTTAGGCGGGATGTATTCCACCCCACTTTCAATCCCAATTATTTTCGTTTTCTTTTTATCAATTTCTTTAATTTCGGGAATGATCTGCTTCGTAACTTCTTGACCAGCAGTAACAAGAGTTACATTTACAGACTTACCATCTTCTATTTTTTGAAGTGTCAGTCGCAATTCTTCAAAATTTCGTAGGGCAACTCCATTGATTTTTGAAAGAATATCTCCCTTTTTGATCCCGGCCTTATCGGCTGGGGAAGACATCACAACGTTATCAACGGTTAGTTCAACAGGAAAAAAACCTAATCCTAATAGGATATCAACAAGGTTTTTTGTAGGATCAGAAGAAATAAGAGACTCGCTTGCGGGATCAATTTCAATTTTGTCCTGAGTTTGCTTAAAATTATAAAGATACGCAGTACCTTTAAAATCTGACGATATTTCTTCATATGATGAAGTAAAGGCGGTTGGTTTCTGAGTTAACGATATGTAAAATCGTTCGCCGTTTGCGTTGGTAACAATTGGTCGTTTAACAACAGAAACGAGGCTAACAAATGCTTCAATAAATGGCTCAATTGCCATATCAACGTTCATTTCAATTTTTTGATCGGCTCTCTTAACAATCACTTTTTCAATTGTAGAACCTTTGATGTTAAAATCATCAAAGCTAAGTATCTTTTCATCATTTATGCCAATAAGTACGTCACCAGTACGAAGGCCCTTTTGATAGAGGACAGATTGTTCAGTAACAAGACCAACCTTCGTTTCTGGTACTTTCTCACCACCGGCAAGAAGACCCACATATAAACAATATGCCAGAATTAAATTTGCGAGAGGACCACCAAAAACAATCCAAAACCTGGCCCATTTAGACTTAAAATTAAAGGCAACTTTCTTTTCCTCATCACTCAAAGGTATTTCAGAAAATGGATCATCACCAAACATTTTAACATATCCACCAAGAGGAACGATTGAAATTGCATACTCGGTACCATTACGTACATGTTTGAAAATTTTAGGTCCAAAACCGAGAGAAAAAACTTCTACTCTTACACCAAAGAAACGCGCAAAAAGGAAGTGTCCTAATTCATGAAAGAAAATAAGAGGACCTAGAAATATAATGAAAATTAAAATGCCTTGTAACATACGGAATCCTTATTGAAAATTCGCCATCAAAAAAAAGGCATAAAAAGGCGCCACAAAGAGCAGACTATCCACTCTATCATATACGCCACCATGCCCCGGAATAAGGGACGAACTATCTTTTATATCAAACTGACGCTTTAACTTAGATTGAACAAGATCCCCTACTTGAGAGCTACATGCAACCAGCGTAAAGAAAACTATCATAAACGGGGTAACTTCAGAGATGTATGTTTTCCAAAAATAGTATGTGGAGAGAACAGAAAAGAAAACACCTCCAAGGGCACCCTCAATTGTTTTCTTGGGGCTAACTGACTCCCATAGTTTATGTTTGCCAAATTTCTTTCCAGTAAAATAAGCCGCTGTATCTACCATGAAGTTTAGAATAAAAAGACCAACCAGAAACAGTCTCCAGTTGTCGAAGTGAATAATATAACTCAAGCATAAAAGAGGGATGAGAACGACGAGACCGGTCAACCATGAAGTCGCTCTAAATACAGTCAGTAGCATTTCTGATTTTTTGTAAACCAGAAACAAATATCCCAATAATAACACATTAAGAACAATTCCTGCAGAGTTCCAAAAGCTAAAAGAGGACTGGCTAATTTGATAAAAATTGAAAAAAGTATAACCCGTAATGTAAAAGACCTGTGCAAGAAAATATTTTTTTGAATTTCTGCGTTGGATATAAAAATTAGTTATGAGTTCATCGATAACCAAGAAACCAATGATGCCAATAAAAAACAAAGTCGCCTTGGGCCCACTTATAATACAACCAACAACGAGGAGGAGGAGTACAATGCCTGAAATGATTCTTGTTTTGGTATTAGACATTAGGAATTAATCCCTTTAAGAAAAGAGGCCTTGTTTACCTCGGCACTATCTTTTGAGTCTCCCAGACCATTCTGAGCACTTACATTTCCATATCGACGTTCTCTACTAGAAACATTTTGAATAATCTTCCTCATTTCTCCGACAGTAAAATCAGGCCATTTTGTTGGAGTAAAATAAAGCTCACCATAAGCCATTTGCCATAGAAGAAAATTAGAAATTCGTTGATCCCCACCTGTCCTTATCATAAGATCCACATCACCAGTTTCTGGTCGATACATAAGAGAAGTTAAGTCTGATTCAGTCATTTCTTTTTCAGGGTGTGAAGCATGGAAAATATTTATTGCCCTTACAATTTCAGCTCGCCCACCATAATTAAATGCGAAAGTTAAATTAAGACCGGTCGCATTTGTGGTTAAGTCTTCAACTTCCTTAATCAAAGAAATTGTTTCAGCTGGAAGATTTTGAATTTCGCCAATAACTTTAAATTTTATATTATTAAAAACGATTCGTTGTTTTTCCTTTAAAAGAAACTTACTAAGCAACCTGAAAAGAATTGAAACTTCCTCAAAAGGCCGGCTCCAGTTTTCAGTTGAAAACGCGTATAGGGTAAGAGCTTTCAAGCCTAGCTCGTCAGCTGATTGTACAATATCGGAAACAACAGCTGAACCTCTAACATGTCCCCATATACGAGGGCGAATACGTTGGTTAGCCCACCGTCCATTCCCATCCATAATAATAGCAACATGTTTAATTTGTGACATATTAGACTGTCAAAAGTTCTTTTTCTTTAGCATCAACGATTTTATCAACATCTTTAATGAAGTTGTCGGTGATCTTCTGAATTTCCTCTTGGATTTTCTTAGATTCATCTTCCGATATTTTTTTATCTTTCTCGCTAGCTTTGACTTTATCATTTTGCTCGCGGCGAACGTTGCGAATTGCTACTTTTGCATCTTCGCCTAACTTCTTAACATCTTTTACGAAAGCTTTACGCTTATCTTCAGTCAAAGTAGGGAAAGAAATACGGATAATGTTTCCATCGTTACCTGGTGTAAGCCCAAGATTAGCTCCAAGGATCGCCTTTTCAATAGAGCCGATAAGCGTTTTATCGAATGGCTGTATTTGGAGAAGCCGAGCTTCAGGAGTAGAAATCTGTCCCATATTTTTAATCGGAGTTGGAGTGCCATAGTAGTCGGCCATGATACCGTCTAAAACTGAAGCAGTTGCACGACCAGTTCTAACTTTCGTCATTTGGTTTTGCAGCGACTTTATCGCTTTATTCATATGATCATCAAGAATAGGTTTTAGCTCTTTTATCATACCTGTTTCTCCTTACGATTTCTTTGTTACAAGTGTTCCGATTTTCTCGCCATTAACAACTCTGGCGATATTGCCTTCTTCAAACATATTGAAAACAACAATGTCCATGTTGTTATCCATGCAAAGTGTAATGGCAGTTGAATCCATCACTTTTATTTCTTTATTCAGAACTTCAATATATGAAAGCTCATCAAACTTTTTAGCATCTTTAAACTTCATAGGATCTTTATCGTAGATTCCATCCACTTTGGTGGCCTTCATAATAAGATCAGCATGAATTTCATTTGCACGAAGAGCTGCTGTAGTATCTGTTGTGAAGTAAGGGTTACCTGTGCCAGCGGCGAAAATCACCACTCGCTTTTTTTCAAGGTGGCGAACGGCCCGTCTGCGAATATAAGGCTCAGCTACTTCCTGCATGGCAATCGCAGAAAGAACTCTAGTGTAGACATTTTTTCTTTCAAGTGCATCTTGAAGAGCAAGTGAGTTAATTACAGTTGCCATCATGCCCATATAATCTGAAGTTGCGCGGTCCATACCTGAAGTGGCACCAGCAACTCCACGGTGAATGTTTCCTCCACCAACAACAATAGCTATTTCACAACCCGTTTTTTGGAGGGTCGCAATCTCAGAGCTAATTTTCGTAAGAATCTCTCCGCAAATACCATGGCCTTGATCGCCAGCAAGTGCTTCTCCAGAAAGTTTAATTAATACGCGGTTATATTTCATTGGCCCCTTTAAATACAAAGAGGGGACTTATATAAGTCCCCTCTTGTTTAAATCTTTTCAGGAATTAATTTTGTCCTGACAATCGAGCAACTTCTGCTGCGAAGTCATCTTCTTTCTTCTGTATACCTTCACCAAGATTGAATTTAACAAACTTGGTGACTTTAATTGAAGCACCTACTGCTTTAGCAGTAGTTTCAATCAAGTTACCGACTGTTATATCAGGGTTTTTCACAAAAGATTGCTCATAAAGACAAACATCAGAAGCAAGTTTTGCTAGTTTACCTTTAACGATATTTGGAATCATCGCTTCTGGCTTACCTTGCTCTTTTAATTGAGCAGCATAAATTTCAGCTTCTTTAGCTTTGAATGTTTCGTCGATTTGATCCCCGTTAAGAAACTGAGGGTTAGCAGCAGCAATTTGCATGCAAAGATCTTTAACCATGTCTTTGAATGTGTCGTTAGTGCTTACGTCTTTATCAGTTTCAACTTTGCAAAGAACACCAATTTTCCCAGAGTGAACGTATGAACCAATCATTCCGTTTTCTGTAAGTGTCATAAGCTCATAACGACGAATATCAATTTTTTCACCGATCTTAATGGTAAGTTCAGAAATAAGATCTTGAACAGTTCCACCGGCCGGAGTTTTCGATGCAAGTAAAGCAGCGATTGTTGTAACTTTATTATCAACAGCAACATTTACTGCAGTCGAAGACAACTTTTGAAAATCTTCATTTTTTGCAGCAAAATCGGTCTCAATATTAACTTCAAGAACTGCTGCTGTTTTGCCTTTAACAACGGCCATAATTACACCCTCGGCTGCAATTCGTGATGACTTCTTAGCTGCAGCCGCAAGGCCCTTAGCACGAAGATAATCAACCGCTTTAGCAACATCACCAGTGCATTCATCAAGGGCTTTTTTACAGTCCATCATTCCTGCGCCAGTTGTTTCACGAAGATTTTTTACGTCAGTAGCTGTATATGCCATGGTAATATCCTTTTAATTTTTAAATTAAGCTTCAGTCTCGTCAGCACCTTGAAGATCAATATCCTTCGAGTATTTAGCAAGAATTTCATTCTCAAGTGCCATATCACGGTTGTCTTCTGAACCATCATCTTTACGAGCTTTAGATCCGCCTTCAGTAATAGCGTTAGCGAAATAGTCTAAGAAAAGAGTGATTGATTTAAGAGCATCATCGTTACCAGGAACAACATACTCGATTCCTGTAGGGTCACAGTTAGTATCTGTAACAGCAACAACTGGAATACCAAGAACGTTAGCTTCTTTAACTGCAATGTGTTCATTGTTTGGATCGATGATGAAGATAGCTCCTGGAAGCTTTCTCATATTCTTGATACCACCCAAGTTTTTCTCAAGCTTAGCTACTTCTTTTTCTACGTTAGATTGCTCTTTTTTAGTAAGAAGTTTGTAATCACCGTTTTCTTTCATCTTTTCAACTTTACGTATTTTATCGATTGAAAGAGCGATCGTTTTATAATTTGTAAGCATTCCGCCGAGCCAACGTGAAGTTACGTGGAAAGCTCCGCAAGACTCAGCTGTTTTCTTAACCATGTCCGCAGCTTGTCTTTTTGTTCCTACGAAAAGAACTGACTTACCAGATGCAGAAGTTTTCTTCAAAAACTCATAAGCTTTTTCGGCCATAGGAAGAGTTTGTTGAAGATCGATGATGTAGATACCGTTACGTTCACCGTAAACGTATTTTTTCATCTTTGGGTTCCACTTGTGTGTTTGGTGACCGAAGTGAGCTCCGGCTTCAAGCAATTGCTTGACTGACAAATTGTTAGACATAGAAATCTCCTCTGGTGGTTTTTATCAGATCACTTCTTGCCACGGTTAAGTGGACCTACCAGTTGAAGTGATTAGATTTCCCCTAATGGGGATGTAAAAAAGGGTCACATGTAGATAACACATGGACCCGTTTACGACAAGATTATTGGGCTGAAATCAAGGCATTGAATCGTTCGGTGGGGGTAGTAAAACCTTGCGTGGTTTCGAGCCTTGAGCAGGCCCAACCACACCATGACGCTCCATTTCCTCAATCAAATTTGCAGCACGATTATAACCAACTCCGAGACGTCTCTGGAGAAATGAGGCACTTGCAACTCTGTGCATGGCAACACAACGAACAGCATCTGAGTATTTCTCATCCTTTAGCGGACCACCTTCACCATCGGAAGTAATACCTTCGACATCATCGTCGGCCACTCCGTTATTCTGAATGAACTCCATTGCTTCAGTATTAAACTGAGAAGGCAAGGTTGCTAGTTTATCAACTAAGGCTTCAATCTCATCTTCATGCACATAGGCCGAGTGCATGCGAAGGATATCGATACCTTGTTTGAAAAGCATATCGCCTTTTCCTAATAGTTTTTCAGCACCCATTCCGTCCAAAATAACTCGGGAATCGATGTTAGTGAACACTCGGAATGCCACTCGAGTCGGAAAGTTAGCTTTAATAACACCCGTTATGATGTCAGTAGAAGGACGCTGAGTTGCAAGTACAATATGAATTCCTGAAGCTCGAGCTTTTGCAGCAAGTTTTGAAATCGCCATTTCAATCGCTTTACCAGATTTAGATAGCATCAGATCTGCAAACTCATCCACCACAATAACAATAAATGGTAACTCAAAATCTACGGTATCAGAATCTGGATAGTACTTACTAATTTTGCAAGTAAGCTCAGGGCCTACAATTTTAACTTTTTTGTTAAAGCCATCAATGTTCTTCACACCAAAATCTTTTAACAACGTATAACGTCTTTCCATTTCTTCAATCGCCCACATTAGTGCAATCGAGGCAATCTGAGGATCTGTCACAACTGGCATGATTAAGTGAGGCAATCGTTGATAAAGGGCAAGCTCAAGCTGTTTTGGATCAAGCATGATCAAGCGAAGTTTTTTAGGAGAAAACTTAATAATGAGTGAAATGAGAAGTGTATTAATAAATACTGATTTACCAGCACCAGTTGTACCGGCCACCAGTAGATGGGGTGTTGCAGCCAAATCAATGACGGCAGGATCACCATAAGCATCTTTCCCCATAGCGATAGGAAGTCGATAACTTGGATTGTTAAACATGGGAGATTTTAAAACTTCATCCAGATAAATTACGTCTCGTGGATTTCTAGGAACCTCAATTCCTATTGTTGATTTTCCTTTCATTGGATAAACCATACGAATCGGTGCACCCATTAGCGCTAAAGAAAGATCGTCCGTACGATTAGTTACTCCAGTTACTTTTACACCAGCACCAAGCTCAAGTTCAAAGGTATCAACTACAGGCCCTTTAAGAACGTTGATCACTTGAGAGTTAATATTAAACTCTTTAAGCTTATCTTCAATTGATCGTGCAATCTTTTCAAAATACTGATCATCGGGATCTTTGAATTGATTAAGTTGATTTTTCTGAGTGATACAATTGATAAGTTCTTCACTTTCGAAAAACATATCTTCTGCTGCAATATTTTGAACTTGAAACGGACTTTCAACATCTTCAAGCTCGTCACTTTCATCTGATTCTGAATTTTCTGATTCATCAATTTGAGAATCAATAAATTCTTCTTCCGTATCCTCAGCTGCCTCATCTTCTTCTTCAGTCTCTTCTTCTTGAATTTCTTCAACAGACTCAGGTATTTCTAAAGCTTCAACTGGAACAGATCTTTGAACTTCTGAAATTTTAGGGGAGCCCGTGATTTTGAGTTTATTTGGACTTGGCGCCTTTACCTCTTCCTGATTTCTTAATCTCGCAACAACCTTTTCAAAGTTGAGTTTGAGAGTTACGAAATATTTTTTAGCATCGAATGACTTAATTGCAGAATAATCAGCGTTCTTAACCAATATGCCTAACGCTATAATTTTATTCCAAACAAAATTACATGTTTTAAAGAATTTTTTCTCAGAAACAAGATAGAAAAAACTTAGTCCCAAAATTAGAACAGAGCTAAAAACAGTTAACGAGCTAACATTTTCTTTTAATAAAGAGAAAAGTCCCTCGCCCAAAGTTTCCGGCAATACAACGTAACATGACAAAAGTGTTAATGGCAAAAGTGCGACAATCACAATTTGATTTTTGAAGTCTTTCTTTTTATTTAAAACAAATGAATGGAGAACAGCAAAAGTTACAAAAGAAATTGTTACCCAAATGCCACACCAGTATCCAAAGTTGGCAAGAAGACTAAAAAAGTAATATGAGAAAAAATTAATGGATTGATTTTGATAAGCTATTTCATAATAGTTATCAGGAAGGTTATCGCGATAGTAAAAGTAGATTAGGTTTAAGGTTGTAAGAATAAACAACGTATAGAGTTGCGTGCGTAGAATTTTTTTTTCCATACATAAATTGTAGGGAGCGGTGAGAAAAAGAGCAAGCAATTGAAAGGTAGGACCACAATAGGGGCAAAAAAATACTGTTTTTTTATAAAAATCAGCACTGCCGAAAGAGGTAAAATTTTAAATTGCTAAGTATTCAGGCAATCGTCTAGTGCTTGAGTTGAAAATAAAAAAGCCCTCTTTCGAGGGCTTTTTTTTATAATTAGAGGGTGCATCTTGCTATTCTGACACCAAGTTCCCCTGGCACTACCTTCGCCGCAAATGAGCTTGACTTCCAGGTTCGAGATGTTACTGGGTATTTCCTCACCGCTA